>NZ_PVWG01000021.1:0-75003 GCF_003003695.1 Phormidesmis priestleyi ULC007 | reverse complement strand
TTTTGCTCATAACCATTCCTATCATGGGTGGGAAGTTTAGAGCTTATTCACCTGTCCAGTTTTTGGGTTCCACCTCAGTTGTCCGAGTTGGGACTAGACCCGTCAAAATTTCCCTCGGCTAAGCATTTTGCCTCTTGGTTAGGGCTGTGTCCCGGCAGTCGCATCACGGGCGGCAAGCGCAAAAGTTCGCAGACTCGCCAAGTCGCCAATCGAGTTGCAACGGCGCTGCGGATGGCAGCGCAAACCCTGGTGCGGTCGCATTCTGCCTTGGGCGCATTTTACCGGCGGATGCAAGCGAAACTCGGCGCACCCAAAGCGATTACAGCAACGGCTCACAAACTCGCTCGCATCTTCTATCACCTGTGGACTTCAGGTGGTGCGTTTGTCGATCCGGGCATGGAAACTTACGAGCAGCAGTATCAGGAACGAATGGTCAAAAACCTCAAGAAAAAGGCGATGGCGCTTGGATTTGACCTCGTTGCTAAACCTGCTCTCCCGGAGTGTGTTTCTTAGGAGTTAGCCTTGACTCCTTTGGGCAATGCCTGAGGGCCTTGCTGAATCCACAACACTCGTTTTGCGTGGATCTGAGCTGGGTCATCTGTTAGCAGTAGCGCATCTTGATCACCATCGCACACAGTCAGACCCGCTAAAAAAGCCAGATTCTCGCAAAGGCAGCGCCAAACGTTTCGACTAACCCATCGGTGACGTGATTGGCAATCTTGGCGTTGCTGAATCGAAGTATGAATCTGTCTATCGAGGCTGAATCCTTTCGCCCCCTAAATCTCCCAAGTTTGGGGGACTTTAAGATTCCGGTTCCCCTCAAACTTGGGGGGCTGGGGGGGCAATTCATATCACCGTTCAGCAACGCCGCAATCTTTTCTGGCGAAAGACATCCTGAGAACCGTTGAGCAATCTCGTTCCCTCGCTGTAGGCCAAATAGTCGGGTTGGATCGAGCAGTTCACCAAGTTCAGCGATCGAGTCAAGCATCTAAATCAGCCGAGTCTCCAACCCCATTCAGACGCAGATTGACCTCCGACGATGGATCTCAAACTACGAAAACCTCGGATTGATTTTGGGTTCATCTCACCATTCATAAGTAAAATTAATAGTATTTCTACCTATCTAGTTGATTTAATCGACAAATTCGACTAACTTTGGGCGTGAAATTGTCTTAAGATTGTCGTAACAATTAATTTGTTTAACATCCACTCGCTGACCCCAACCACCCAGGAGGACTATCTATGGCGCTTGTACCTTTGCGGCTGCTGCTTGACCACGCGGCTGAACACGGTTATGGCATCCCGGCTTACAACGTCAATAACATGGAGCAGATCCAGGCAATCATGAAGGCTGCCCATGAAACGGATAGCCCCGTGATTTTGCAAGCTTCTCGCGGTGCGCGTAACTATGCGGGCGAAAACTTTTTGCGTCACTTGATCTTGGCGGCGATCGAGACCTATCCCGAAATTCCGATCGTGATGCACCAAGATCACGGCAACGCGCCTTCAACCTGCTATTCAGCGATGAAAAACAACTTCAGTAGCGTCATGATGGACGGCTCGCTCGAAGCTGATGCCAAGACTCCTGCAAGTTTTGAATATAACGTCAATACCACCCGCGAAGTCGTGAAAGTCGCTCACGCGATCGGGGTCAGTGTCGAAGGTGAACTCGGTTGCCTCGGCTCACTCGAAACGGGCAAAGGCGAAGCAGAAGACGGTCACGGTTTTGAGGGTGCCCTCTCCCACGATCAGCTTCTAACCGACCCTGACGAAGCCGTTGAGTTTGTTGAGCAAACCCAGGTTGACGCTTTGGCAGTGGCGATCGGCACCAGCCACGGAGCTTATAAGTTCACTCGCAAACCGACGGGCGAAGTGTTGGCGATCAGCCGCATCGAAGAAATTCACCGTCGTTTGCCCAACACTCACTTAGTGATGCACGGGTCGTCTTCCGTTCCTGAAGATTTGATCGCGCTGATCAACAAAAATGGGGGGGCGATTCCTGAAACCTATGGAGTGCCTGTCGAAGAGATTCAAAAGGGCATCAAGAGCGGTGTTCGTAAAATCAACATCGACACTGACTGCCGTTTAGCGATTACCGCAGCCGTTCGTGAAGCGCTGTTCTCTAACCCTAAAGAGTTTGATCCCCGCTTCTTCCTCAAGCCTTCGATCAAGTACATGCAGAAAGTTTGTAGCGATCGCTACCAGCAGTTTAGTGCAGCAGGTAATGCTAGCAAGATCAAGCAAGTGAGTCTTGAAGACTATGCTGCGAAGTATGCGAAGGGCGAACTGACCGCAGTGACTAAGAAGACGGTTGGCGTTTAAGCCTGAGTCCTTGAGTTAGTTGAGAAGCTGGGCGGTTGCAAAACTGCCCAGTTTTTTTGGGGTTAACTTCTGATCGGCTCTTCTAGCTTTTTGGCAACTCCTTATACCGATTTAATTGAACTTCCGTTTAACGGCTGCTCAGCCGTGAACGAGTTAATCAGGCTTACAGTTGAATTGACCCTACCCCAAATTGGGGGATTGAGGGGGCAGAAGCTGCTGACAGCGCAGCGAAAAAACTCGTCGAGCTGACGTTAATTTACGATCCTTACTTGATTTGATTCAACAAGTTTAAAGTAGTAAGCTACAAACTCAAACTCATCAGTGGGATTATTAAAATATTCAAGGTGATCGCTTCGGAATTCTTCCGCCGACATATCAGTTTCACCCCGCCAAAGTCTTTCTGGTATGTTATCCCACGTACATAACTCTAAGCAAACGATTCGTATTTTGCATGCTGGCGTTCTATCTAGTTTGTAAACACTGTAGTACTCACCAACCACCAATGCGTGATTGTAATCATCTTCATCGTCGAGTTGATTTAGCCACACGCAGCTTGCTGTTTTGCGACCTTGAACAATCTGATCAACTAGATGATCAGAAACAAATTGAATTCGTTTTTCTTGCATTCTCAAAACTTCTTCACTTTGAGACTATATTGTGAACGGAAATTGACAAAACAGGTTTAACGATTCCCCAGCCCTCTCGTGGGACAGGACTCTAGGCTGTACGGGCAAGATGCCCATGCGCCAATTCACTCAGGATTGCTATAGATAACCTAGCGATCGAACTTCTGATTAGAGCGGCAAGACTCACTGCTAGTATGAATTAGTTTTCTGATTTTTCTTAACCCAACATCCATGAGCAATAGTCCAGCAATTGCGGAAGTTTCTAGCTTGATTTCTCCCAGTCCGACCCCGATCGCTGATCCTCAACCACCCGTCAAGCTAGGAGTGATGGCATCGGGCAGTGGCAGCAATTTTGAGGCGATTGCTCAGGCGATCGCCGATCGTCAACTCAATGCCCAGGTTGAACTGCTGATCTACAACAATCCGGGGGCAAAAGTGGTCGAGCGAACGGCGCGGTGGGGCGTTCCTTCAGCCCTGTTTAATCATCGCGAGTTTGAGAATCGAGAAGACCTCGATCGCGCGATCGTGCAAGCCCTCCAACAAGCAGGGGTTGAGTGGGTAATTATGGCGGGTTGGATGCGAATCGTCACCCCTATATTGATTTGCGCCTTTGAAAATCGGATTTTGAATATTCACCCCAGTTTGCTGCCTAGCTTCAAAGGAAATCGAGCTGTCGAGCAAGCGTTAGAAGCAGGGGTGAAAATTACGGGCTGCACGGTGCATCTCGTCGTGCCTGAAGTCGATAGCGGCACCATCATCATGCAAGCAGCGGTGCCTGTGTTGCCCGATGACACGGTTGAAACGCTGCAAAATCGGATTCATCTTCAAGAGCATCAGATTTATCCTCCAGCGATCGGGTTTGCGTCTCAAGCTTTCAGAAAAAAGCTGGACAGTGAATTGCCCAATCTACATCGAAAGTAGGGATCTATGAGTAACGAATTTTGGCTTGTTTAGATCGATCGAGATCTGGCTTAAGATCATTTTCGTTGACCCAAAGCGTTTTGTGTCCGTCAGAAATTCGACAAAGATAAAATGTCTGATCATGAACCACCTGCTCGACCTTGATAATATTCCAACCCTGACTGCCGTGATAGCAGACCCGATCGCCGACTTTAAACAGGCAAGTCTGCTGTTGAGACGTGAACACCAAAATCGCATCTAGCGATCGCCCCAAGCTGACGGCTGCTCGTTGCAACCAGGGAGTGGTTGAATCTGCTAAAACCGCTAAAAGCAACGTCCCGATTACCATAACAGGAAGCGCTTGATAATATAATGCAAGCTGATCGCCGACGGCAAGATTAATCGTTCGATCAATGACAAAGTTATGAATTAAAAAATAACTGTAGCTATGAAGCCCTAACCAAACCATGATCGATTGAAGTCGAAACCTTTCAGCAAGGGCGCGAAAGATCACCATGCAGCAGAGTGAAAGTCCGATCGCGACGAAGAAGTCAGCAAAGATCCAGCCAAACCGATAAAACTGACCGATGAATCCAAGACTGTAGATGGGGATTCCGACTAATAAAGCTTTAGAAGGCTTCCAGTAAATTGCACCTTTACGCTGTAGGTAAGATTGTGCAACCACCATTCCTAACACAAAAGTACTCAGTTTTGCGATGAACGGAAGAAAGGGTTGCCAATCGGTAGGAGTATTGAAAACAACATAAGTGGGATGTCCACCAAAGACATAAACTGCAAATGCTCGGTAGATTAGAGTGATTAAGATGCTAACAATCAACGAGTTGCGCGCGCCCCAACGCTGTAGAAGATTCCACAACAATGGGAAGATAAACGCAAAGCTGAGAATGAGTGGAACAAACCACCACGGCCCGCTCGTGGGCATGAGCACACTTCCCCCATAGTCAAACAAAAGCGGAAAGGTCAGCCCTCCGAAGGTGTGCCAAGCATCGGGTGCATAGCTGTTAGTAATTTTACCGATCGCCCACAGCACCGGATACGCTAACCATGCCACCGTCCAAAACGGTAAGAGAATTCGCAGCGATCGTCGTCTGAGAAAGCTTTTGACTTCTAAGGGTTTTCCCTTCAGTGATAACACTAAGCTGAAGCCGCTAATCAAGACAAAAACATCTACAAACTGAAAGCCAAACCAGATCAGAACACTAGAGATTTGGGTAAAAGCTCCTGACCCAAGCTGACTTGCGGCACTTAAAATTTGATGCCCATTGCTCAATAACCCAGTCGGCTGAGGCGTGTAGATATACTTCGTAAAAAGTAGCTGAGAGTGATAAAGCAACAGCATTATGGCTGCAAAAATACGAATTCCTTCTAGCCATGCTAAACGCTGCACTCTTAGCTCTTTAAAATCACTCATTCTCAAATATTCTCTCAACCGATGTCGCATTTGTGAGTCTGGTTTCTGCTCAAAATCCAGACTTTTTATATAGATCCGTTTTACCGAGGCGCAACCCTCAAAGCCTATTGATACTTCTCAGAGAGAAGCTTTCAGCCTTACGCTTTAAAAGAGCCAACCCTTAAAATCTAAACGAATCGAGACTCTACCATATACGCCGCTTAGTTTGAGTGGCAGGCGGATCTATAAAAATCTATCTAAGTATTTATAGCTACCAGGAAACTATGTCTTGAGGCATCTCTCGTGAGATATGAACTTTTGAGCGCGCAGGAAGAATTAAGTGAAGAATTTCTTTAATCGATCGTGCCATTAAACACCTCTTTAGGTAGGTCAACCCATCTCGGTTGAGCTGCATAATGAGGATTCAATGAAACTACGGGTATTGAAGATTAACAAGCCAGTAGAATATCCCCAATTTCACCGTGTAGATTCGATCTTGAATCCGATTTAATCTGTACATCACTTTCTGGGTTGCTCTCATGTCTCCTCAGCTAACTCGCCAAGATCTGCGTCTTTTAGAGAAATATCGAATTCAGCGTCTGCGCCAACTGTTTTCAAAAACGCTGGGTCTCTGCTTAATCAAGCTAGACTGCAACGACACGCTACGAGTTCACTGCCCCGAACCTTGGCTGGTCGATCGGATGATTGCTGATTCCGATCGGCTCCTCAACTCGACTCGATTAATGTTGGGTGCGCGCTATATTTCTCTCTATTATGCTGGCGAAGAAGTGTATAAAGTAGAGACTTGTCAGGTTAAATCAGTATCGGCTTAAGTGGTGAACAGTCGATTTTATCTCACCTAACCCGATCTCCTTTTCACGCTTGCAGCACCGATTAGGATAGTAATCAAACCCTCAATCTGCGGTGTATGACCTTTAACCCTGCCTCCGTCCCGGTTGCGTTGACGATCGCTGGCTCAGATAGCGGTGGCGGAGCCGGAATTCAGGCAGATTTACGTACCTTTGCTTTTCATCGAGTTCATGGAACGAGCGCTTTGACTTGTATCACCGCGCAAAACACGCTGGGCGTAACTCGCGTCGATGCGCTACCTGCCGAGGCGGTGGTGGCTCAAATGCAGGCAGTCGTGCAAGACATCGGTGTGCAGGCGGCAAAAACTGGAATGCTGCTTAACCAAGAGATTATCGCCGCCGTTGCCGAACAGATCAAACGGCTGAACATTCCAAATCTGGTGGTTGACCCCGTGATGGTGTCTCGCACAGGAGCGCAACTGATTGACGATGACGCGATCGCGACGCTGCGATCGCAGTTAATTCCCCAAGCGGCAGTGTTAACGCCCAATCGCTACGAGGCACAGATTTTAAGTGGTTTAGAAATTGATACGCTAGAAGCTATGCAAGCAGCAGCACAGCGCATTTATCAGCTCGGAGCCAAGGCTGTCTTAGTCAAAGGCGGCGGCATGAAGGGCGACTTGAGAGGCGTTGATGTCTGGTTTGATGGCAAACAGTTAAAAACGCTAACCACCGAGCAGGTCGATACTCAAAACACTCACGGGACAGGTTGCACCTTGTCAGCCGCGATCGCTGCAAATCTGACGCTGGGTCACGATCTCTTCTCTGCAACGTGCCTCGCTAAAGATTATGTCACTAGTGCGCTTTGCAATGCTCTCAACATTGGTCAGGGTCAAGGCCCGATCGGACACTTTTTCCCACTTCTAACTTGAGATAAGAATGGTGAAAGTCATGATGCAAACCAGTTTTCTATCTGTAGGGCTTGAAAGTTGGCAAAGTCAGAAACGTTATTGGTAACAAGAATCAAATTGTTGACGTGGGCAATCGCGGCAATTTGTCCATCTTGAAAAGCTGGAGTTTGACCCATTGCTACAAGTCGAGCACGTTCAATGGCGTGCCATTTTGCAGCTTCAGCGCCGTAGGGCAAAATCGGGAAAATAGGTTCAGACAGAATGTTGGTATCAATCAGATAAATGCTCATAGGTTAATGTCTCGTCCGGGGGAACGATCGCGCACGTCGCCCCAAATCTCATCAGGGTCGATCTCAATGCCTTCTGCTTGCATTTCGGCGCGGAGTCGTTCAACACCTTCCCAAAATCCCATCCTTGGGGCAGATTGGCATCGCTCAATCTCGTGTTCGATCGCTTGAATCAGAAAGTTTTGCAGATCTTCGGGGCTGCCTGCGATCGCCTGTGCCTGCGCTAAAAGTCCGATGGGAAGTTGAAGGGTAATGGGTTGAGTGTTCATGGTTGATCTGTTTATATCTATTTAAAGGGGTAAGTTGCTTGGTCGGAAGAGATGTGCCAACGAGTTTTAATTTTTACAAGATCTGCGATCGCAAACCTTGTCAATCGTTCTTAAAGTTCTGCAAAAATAAACTGATTGAATTCAAAGAGTTAATGAAGCTTGACAATTGGAGCGCGCGCTTTTCTCCGTGTAATTGCTAGGATGCCACAACAGATCTCAAAACTTCTGTCAGGCTCAACTTAGACTGATCTCTAAGCAGCCAGTGCTTGGGGGTGTGCGATCGCCCATTATCCAACTGAGGCTGGGTGATATAATCCCTCCAGCAATTTAGACTGTCTCTAACCCTTATCTAGTTAAGAGGAGAATTCCTTGTCACGACGATATTTTTTTACATCAGAGTCGGTTACAGAAGGGCATCCCGACAAGATTTGTGATCAAATCTCCGACACAATTCTCGATGCCTTATTAGCACAAGATCCCAAAAGCCGCGTGGCTGCTGAAGTAGTTGTCAACACTGGGTTGGTTCTCATTACAGGTGAGATTACCTCCAAAGCACAAGTTAACTTCATCGATTTAGCGCGCCAAAAGATCGCCGAAATCGGGTATACGGGCGCTGAAAATGGCTTTTCTGCCAACAGTTGCGCGGTGCTGATTGCGATCGACGAGCAATCACCTGACATTGCTCAAGGGGTCAACACGGCCCACGAATCTCGTGAAGAATCGAGTCAAGAAGCGCTCGATGCGATCGGGGCAGGCGATCAAGGAATCATGTTTGGCTTTGCCTGCAATGAAACGCCTGAGTTAATGCCTTTACCGATCAGTCTGGCTCACCGCATCTCGCGCAAGCTAGCAATCGTCCGCAAGACGGGTCAACTGTCTTATTTGCGTCCTGATGGCAAGACCCAAGTCACCGTTCTTTATGAGAACGATCGTCCGGTTGGCATCGACACGATTTTGATTTCGACCCAGCACACCGCCACGATCGGAGACATCACCGATGATGCTGCGATTTTGGCAAGAATCAAAGAAGACCTTTGGGCGCTGGTCGTTGAGCCAACGTTTGAAGATGTCGAGATCAAGCCTGATGCAAACACCCGCTTTTTGGTTAACCCCACGGGCAAATTTGTGATCGGCGGGCCTCAAGGTGACTCTGGTTTGACAGGGCGTAAGATCATCGTAGACACCTACGGCGGTTATTCGCGGCACGGGGGCGGCGCATTTTCTGGCAAAGACCCCACAAAGGTCGATCGCAGTGCGGCTTATGCGTGTCGCTATGTGGCGAAGAATATTGTCGCTGCTGGGTTAGCCGATAAGTGCGAAGTGCAGTTAAGCTATGCGATCGGGGTAGCTCGCCCGGTGAGCATCATGATCGAAACCTTTGGCACGGGCAAGGTTGCCGATAGTCAGCTTCTGGAGTTGGTCAATCAGCACTTCGAGTTGCGTCCGGCGGGCATTATTCAGGAGTTCAACCTGAGAGGCTTGCCCGGAGAGCGTGGCGGTCGCTTTTATCAAGACGTGGCAGCTTATGGTCACTTCGGCCGCACCGATCTTGAGCTTCCCTGGGAGCAAATCGATAAGGTGGCAGTGCTTAAAGAGGCATTAGCTCAACCTGCTGCGGCACGAGCCTAAGTTCCCATACCCATTTGATTTGCGAATGTGACAGATCTGCGTAGGGGCATGGCATGCTGTGCCCCGTCAGCTCGAACGATCAATCGCAATTGTTTCCAAAATTGGGATTCGTTTGACCCCTGAGAAGAGATATCCTCTCAGGGGTTTTTGTTTATTTTTTAGAGATGGCTTCAAAGGGTTCCGTTCCTAGAGGGCTGGGTAGCCAACCGTCGATCGTCCTACGAGAAACGAGTAAGGGTTTAGAATGCGCGATCGGCAATCGCACGACTTCTCGATGCAAAATCTGATCGACTTCGGCATAGAGTTTTGAACGCGCCGATTGGTCTGCGGTAAGTCTGGCCTGATCAAGCAATTGCAAAACCCGATCGTTCTTCCAGCTACCAATATCTTTAGTGCCACCTGCCCCAAAGTGAGGATAGTAAAACGTGTCTGGGTCGCCATAGTCACCCGTCCAGCCCATCATAAAAGATTGATAGCCGGGAGGTTTGATGCGATCGGCGATATAAGCCGTCCAGTCTTTTGTTTTGAGGGAGACGCGAATGCCGACAGCGTTTAAATCTGCGGCAAAGGCTTCTGCGATCGGCTTCGGAGTCGGAAAGTAGGGACGAGAAACGGGCATATACCACAAGTCCATCGCAAAGCCGTTGGGGTAGCCTGCCTGAGTCAGCAGTTCTTTAGCTTTTTGCGGGTTGTAATCGTAATCTTTTAAGTCAGGAGACTGCGCCCAAGAGAGCGTAGACGGGATGAAGTGAGGCGTGCTTTCTGCCAAGTCTCCCCAAAAGGCTTTGACGATCGCGGGTCGATTAATCGCATGGGCGATCGCTTGCCGAACTCGCACATCCGACAAGGGTTTATAAGTAGGATTAAGTGCCAGATAGCCAACATTAAATGAAGGACGAAAGATGGCTGTGAGATTAGTGTCTCGATCGATTTCTGCTTTTTGGTCGGGGGCAAGATCCACTGTGAAATCAAGCTGTCCGGCCCGAAGCTGCGCTAGTCTTGCTGCTGGATCGGTGATAAACCGCATCACCAGTTGATTGCTTTTGGGAAATCCAGCCTTCCAGTAATTAGGATTCTTTTCGAGAACGATACGATCGCCCGATCGCCATTCTTTAAACATAAACGCTCCGGTTCCCACGGCTCCGGCGGCTGGCTTTCCATAACTTGCAGCAGATTTTTTAATCGCGGTCGGGCTGGCGATGCCAAAATAACCGGACGCGATCGTGCTGGGAAATGCCGCAAACGGCTGCTTCAAAACAAACTGAATCGTGAATTTATCAGTCACAACCAAATTCTGAAGCAGTGAATTAGGTTCACCTTTAGAACCACCAAAAATCTGTTCCCAAATCTCGTAAGTCTTGCCCGCGTTGCGATAGCCAAAGGGATTGTTTTTATCCCACCAGCGATCGACGTTAAACTTGACAGCTTCCGCATCAAATTCAGTTCCATCATGAAACTTAACGCCTTGACGTAATTTAAATGTCCAGATTTTGCCATCGGGTGAAGCCGTCCACGCAGTCGCCAAACCGGGCTGTAATTCTGTGGTTCCCGGCTTGAATTCGATCAGGCGGTTGTAAATTTGATTGTGAACGACGATCGAGTTTCCGTCTGTGATATTGCCCGATTCTAGATTGACAGGCTGTCCCCCAGAGCCGTAGATCAATACACCTGATTGAGCCGTCCCACCCGGATTATTAGGGCTGCTGCAATTTGAAACAATGAGAGCGATCGTCACCAGCGCTGCTAAAAATCCAGGTTGCCAAGCGTGTTTGAATTGATTTCGGACTTGTCTCAAAAGTTTTTTCACCGCGTTCGATTCCTCATTGCCGCTCATTGCTACTAGCGTTTATCAATCTATTAAGGATTGTGGATTAAATAGTATCGGTTACTTGCAACGCCAATGGGCACGGCAGTGCCATGCTACCGGATTCTGGCTTTATTTAATTCACGATCCTAAACTAACGTCAGCTCGATGAGTTCTTTCGCTTCGTTCTTCAGCGCTTCAGCCCCCTAAATCCCCTAATTCTGGGGGACTTCAAGCCCAAAATTCAGGTTCAAAGTCCCCCAATTTTGGGGGATTTAGGGGGCAACCCGGATTTGCAACCGCAGCGAAAAGCTTCATCGAATTCACGTTAAATTAACCAATCTGCGCGACCTTTTGATTCACGCGAGGTTTACCAAACCGTTCCCAAGCACTGCCACCGCGCAAAAACAACTCCATCCAGCGAATCTCGCCAGCTTCAGCCGACCAGCCAGAACTGCCGGGAGCAAACGCCAAAGTGCCTTCAGGAACGCGAAAACTCCCATCCGAGTAAATCGCATCGCTCACCACATCGCCAATCCGAATCACGACCTTGGCTTCTGGCTCTAACTTCAGTGTGTGAGCCGGAATTGTGGTTTTGATGTTGCCATAGCCATCGACCCAGGCAACCCGATCGTTAGGCACATCCAAAATTTGCTCTGGGTTGAGGGCCTCGCCTAGCAAGCTGAGATCTCCATTCGCGATCGCAGCCGCAGCCGGGGGGAAAACATCACGCGATCGAAACTGCGAGCCGCCTCTCGAAACATTCACAACTTGTAACTGAGCGTGATGCTTAATAAACGAAAGTGTGAATCCAGCATTTACGCCAACCACTTTTACGCCGTTGTTTAACAGCGCGTAAGTTAATCCTTCACCTTCGTTGTTTTGTCGGGCTTCGGGGTCGTCTTGACGCGGGGCGCAGTTGTGATAAATCAATCGCTCTGCCGGACCCGGATTCAAACCCAGTTGCGCGATCCAAAAGCCCGTTGCCAACGTGCTAAATGGGGGAACTGAGAGCAGATTGATTTGCGCTTGAGGAATGCCGATCGACAGGCGTTGAGTCACTTCTGAAAAGGCAGGATCGCCCGTTCCATAATCTGCAATCAGGCTAATATACATACTTAATTTTTTACAAAGTCACCATCAGGATTTTATCGTTGACCGCTGATTTGTGAACTGCCAGATCTGTCCTCACCCTAGCCCTCTCCCGCAGGAGCTACGGTGTATGCATGAGTCCTTTCGCTTCGTTAAGAGCGGCTTTTGCCCCCTAAATCCCCCAAAATTGGGGGACTTTGAAACTGAACGTTTTGGGTCAAAGTCCCCCAGAATGGGGGATTTAGGGGGCAAACCCCCAGCAATCTGAACTTAAATCACTTTGTGCATACACGGTAGCCGCAGGAGAGGGGAGCTAACAATCTTGTTCCCTCTCCTTGGGGAGAGGGCGACTTCAGCAACATCACAACCCCTTAGACACGTTAAAATCAGGGTCGAAAGCTTCGGAGAACAACCGTCTTGCCTACACTCGGAGTCAACATCGACCATATTGCCACCATTCGGCAAGCCCGACGCACGGTAGAACCTGATCCCGTCGCGGCGGCTGTCTTAGCAGAACTTGCCGGGGCCGATGGCATCACCGTTCATCTGCGCGAAGATCGGCGACACATTCAAGATCGCGATGTGCAACTATTGCGGCAAACCGTGCGATCGCATTTAAATCTAGAAATGGCAGCGACTGATGAAATGGTGGCGATCGCCCTCACCATCAAACCCGATTATGTGACGCTCGTGCCCGAAAAGCGCGAAGAAGTCACCACCGAAGGCGGCTTAGATATCGCCGGACAGCTAGACCGCATGAAATTTGTGGTCAGTCAACTTCAGGACGCACAGATTCCGGTTAGTTTGTTTATTGATGCCGATCGTCATCAAATCGATGCCTCTGCTGCAACGGGTGCTAAATTTATCGAACTGCACACCGGACAGTATGCCGAGGCTCACACCGAAGACAGCCGCGCCAAAGAGTTGCAAATCTTAGCAGAAGGATGTGAACACGCGATCGCCTCTAGGCTGCGGGTCAACGCCGGACACGGACTTACTTATTGGAACGCTTATCCGATCGCATGTCTCACAGGCATGGAAGAATTGAATATTGGACATACAATCATCAGCCGGGCTGCCTTAGTGGGGTTAGAACGTGCCGTCCGAGAAATGAAACAAGTGATTCAAGGGAAAGTGTGATGACGACTTATTACTACGTTTTAGCCAGCCAGAAATTTCTGACCGAAGACGAACCGATCGACGAAATTTTTAAAGAACGGACTCGCAACTATCAGGAAAACGAAAAAGAAATCGATTTCTGGCTCGTCAAACAGCCTGCATTTCTCGAAGCGCCGGAATTAGCGGCGATCAAAGTCCAATGTCCTCAACCTGCGGCGGCGATCGTGTCAACCAATAAACAATTTATTACCTGGCTAAAGCTGAGGCTAGAATATGTGATCACAGGTGAGTTCCAGGTTTCAGAAACGATTCCTCAGCCGTTGGCTTCTCTGGCTGCCGTTTCGTGATAATTGACGAACTTCCTGATCCGACCTAGTTTTTCGCAGCTAAAAAATCTATGTACCCGACGATCGTGCGCTCTGATTGGCTTAGATTGAAGGCACTCCCCGCGATCGTCGGGCTGTTGGTGGCGATTCCACACGCGCTTGCTTTGCAGTTCCCATCGGGAGCGATCGCCCAAGCCAATCCGCAGTGTCAGCCCCCCAACTCTGGCGAATATTTGCTGTTGGTGGTGAGCAAAACGCCAGACGTTCAAGACAAGTTACGCAAAGTGTTGCCCACCAGCGCCAGCACCACAGTTTGTCGCTATTTAGATGATGTGGTGACTCGCGTCAGTGGGTTTAACACCGTAGAAACTGCCAGTTCTTGGGCGCAATATCTGACTGAAACTGTGGGACTGCAAGCGTTTGTGGCACGACCTGCGATCGGAAATGCGTCTCAAAGTCCTGCTAGAATTGCGAATCCCCCCTCAGCAGGGGTCACAAATCCTTCTAATTCCTCGAAATATAATCCTCAGCCGCTCGGCGCAGGCTACGCAGTTTTGGTGAGCTATTTTAACAAGCCAGAGTTAGCCACTCAGCTACAGCAGGCCCTTAAAAAAGACGTGGGATTAGTGTCATACGGGCAGCGTCCTTATCTGTTAGCCGTACATACCCCTGATCAAAAGGCAGCAAATTCTATGTTGCAGAGTTTGAGCGATCGCGGTTTCTCTGTCATGGTCGTAGACAGTCGCCGCGTCACTCTGCTGAAGTCTAGCGTCCAGATTTCTCCATCTGCGGTCGGAGAACGATAGGCGATCGATTCAATATCAAAATGTAAGGAGGGTAAATGATAGTGAGCAACGATGCCCAGAAAGATTAGAGAACTCAAGAAAATTCTGAGACGAGCTGGGTTTGACTACAGACAGGCAAAAGGGAGCCACACGGTTTGGTTTCACCCCGATTGGGATGGGCGCATTGTTATTGCCCGAAAGGATGGCGACGATAGCCCAGACTATTTGGAGCAACAGGTCAAAGATGCCTTATCAGAGCTAGAGAAACCGCAGGAGGGAAACGAATGAGCGCACAGTATGGCATGGTGATTCAGTGGTCTGAGGTTGATCAATGCTTTGTGGTGATACTGCCCGATTTTGCCGATGTGGTGAAGCAACCTTGCACCGATGGCAAAACCTATCAGGAGGCGGTAACGCACGGTCAAGAAGTGATTGAGTCACTGATTGAGATGTTTCAGGATGAAGGCAAGTCTCTGCCAGAGCCGAAAGTTTTTCAAGCTGCGTAGAGGCTCGTGGAGATAGCGAACAGTTCATCGGACATCAAAGGGCACCTGATTGAAGTGCCCAGCATCACGGGCAAGCGAACAACTACGCTGCGAAGAACCCGTTCGTCAACCCTTGACCGCGCCCTACTGACCAAATACAAATTCTGCGCCAAATGAGATAGCGATGCCTAAAATCGACCCAACAATGACTTGAACGGGCGTATGTCCTAGTAGTTCTTTGAGACGATCTTCAGCAAATTGATGCTCTCCCTGGAAGAACTCATCAATGATTTGATTCAAAATTCGAGCTTGCTTTCCGGCAGCTTGACGAACGCCTGCTGCGTCATACATTACAACAATGGCGACGATCGTGGCGATCGCAAACTCACTGCTGGCCCATCCTGAAGTTTGTCCCACGCCAGCCGCCAGCGCGGTCACTAGCGCAGAGTGAGAACTCGGCATGCCACCGCTTTCGACAACAACGCGAAAATTTAACTTGTGATTTTTAATCAGTTCAACAATGAGCTTAGTTGCTTGAGTCAATAAACAAGCAAAAATCGCAACTAGCAGCACTCTGTTATTCAATAAATCGCCAAAGTCCTGCATGGTTTAAAGCGTGACGCGTTTTTTAGTGAGTGCGGGCGGTGATGAAGTCGGCGATCGCCATCAGAGGCAAGGCGCGATCGCCATATCCTGCGACTTCTGATTTGGCTTGCTCGATCAATTGTTGGGCTTGGCGTTTTGACTCTTCAATGCCCCAAAAGCTAGGATAGGTGACTTTTTGAGCGCGCAAATCTTTTCCGACCGATTTGCCCAACTCTTCTTGAGTCGAGGTGATGTCTAACACATCATCGACAATTTGAAAAGCCAGCCCGATCGCTTGAGAATATTGAGACAATCGCTGCACGTCTGCGTCTGATGCGCCTGCAATAATGCCGCCACTCACGACCGACGCTTCGAGTAAGGCAGCCGTTTTGTGAGCATGAATAAAGTTTAACGTTTCAATTTTCACATCACACGCGCCTTCACAGTGCAGATCGACGACCTGCCCACCGACCAGCCCAGCCGCACCCACTGCGCGACCGAGACGGGCAATCACCTTCATCAAGCGATCGGGCGGAACGTTTTGAGTTTCTTCAACAATGTGTTCAAAGGCGTATGCCAGCAAGCCATCTCCGGCTAAAATCGCGACGGCTTCGTTAAAAACTTTGTGATTGGTCAGCTTGCCCCGCCGATAGTCGTCATTATCCATCGCGGGGAGATCGTCGTGAATCAGCGACATGGTGTGAATCATTTCAAGCGCACAGGCAGTTGGCATGGCCATCTCGATCGTGCCGCCCATCAATTCACACGTTGCTAGACAAAGAATCGGACGCAACCGCTTGCCACCTGCCAGCAGCGAATAGCGCATCGCCTCATAAATCTGCTCAGGGTAGATCACCGGGAGGGAGCGATCGAGGGCAGCTTCTACCTGTTCTTGCCGAGTCGATAGATAAGCGCATAAGTCAAATTGAGAGGCTCGTTTTGAAAATTGTGTTTCATCTGTCACTAACATAGGTTCCCTCCTAACATCTTCTCTGGGTTTCAGGTTCCAGAATTCAATCTGACTGACCCCGCAAACTTTTGAGAATAGCTCCATATTGTATTGTGCAACAGCATGGTCACAGTCATCGCGCCAACTCCGCCTGGAACTGGGGTTAAATATCCGGCAACGGGTTGGACTGCCTCAAAGTCAACGTCTCCCACTAATCGACTTTTGCCCGTTGCGTCGGTGATGCGATTAATGCCGACATCGACGACAACAGCGCCCGGTTTAACCATCTCAGGCGTGATTAGCCCTTGGCGACCCACGGCTGCAATTAAAATGTCGGCACTGCGAGCGATCGCCCCCAAATCGTGAGATCGAGAGTGCGCGATCGTCACCGTCGCGTCTGCTTCGAGCAGCAAAAGCGCGATCGGTTTGCCGACCAAAAGACTCCGACCGATGACCACGGCTTGTTTGCCGCTGAGATCAATTTGATATTCTTCTAAAAGCCGCATCACACCCGCAGGCGTGCAGCTTCGCAAGCCGGGTTCGCCGCGCACCAAACGCCCAAGATTATAGGGGTGTAACCCATCTGCATCTTTATCGGGATCGATTTGATTGAGCAGCGCTACAGAATCGAGATGAGCGGGGAGGGGTAACTGGACTAAAATGCCGTCTACCCGATCGTCTTGGTTGAGTTCGTGGATAGTCTGTTCTAACTCGGCTTGAGTCGCATCGGCTGGAAAATGTTTGCCATAAGAAGCGATCCCGACGATCGTGCAAGCCCGTTCTTTATTTCGCACATAGGCAGCACTCGCTGGATTGTCGCCCACCATCAGAACTGCTAGACCTGGCGGACGCTTGTGATTTGCTTGCAAAACTTTGACTTGTTGGGCTAACTCTGCCTGCATTCGTTGAGCCAGAGCTTTGCCGTCGAGAAGTTGGGCTGTCATAAAGGTGAGCGATAAATTTTGAGTTAAAAGACCGAATCCAAAATTCTGAATACTTCGGGTATCTTTTAGTTCAGGGAAGAGTACGATCGTTGAGCAAAAATAGGGAGATGTGTGTTAGCACATCAACAAACTTGTCCTAGTTTCGCAAATTCAGTCTACCTTGTAATGCCTTTCGGCTAGTCCTTCAACGCGGCTAAATCAAACTCTAATGGTGAAGCAGACGTTCTTTAAAGCAGTTAGGTGAGCCATGCGATCGCACTTCTCAATTCTCACACGCGGGTTTGGGCTGTCTCTTTTGGTTGGGTTATTGGGCTGTAGTCGTCCGATTTTACAGGCTGATGAGACGCAGCTTCGTCCTGAAGCGATGCTTTCGACCCTAGACCTTAGCACCACCAAAATCAGCGATTTGCAAAAGCAGAAAACAAATTTTACAGTTCACTTACAGGGCAAAGTTGGTGCTCAAGCGCCGCTAGCAGGTCTGAGTGCCTATGAGCTTCAAGACGCAACGGGCAAAGTTTGGGTGGTGGCAAAAAGTGCGCCCCTCGCCCCCGGAACTGAGGTAAAAGTCACCGGAAAAGTCCGCTATCAGAGTATTCTATTGAATGGTCAGGATCGAGGGTCAGTTTATATTGAGCAAGAAGGAGCCACCGAACCCGTTTCAGCCAATAAAGTGTAGTGTGCCGGGATGAATCGCATGGATAATGGGAGCGACGATCGGATTCAGGTGGCGATCGCCATTCTCTATCGAGAGAACCGATTTTTGATGCAGCTTAGAGACAACGATCCCCGCATTGTCCATCCAGGTTGTTGGGGCTTTTTTGGGGGACACATTGAGCCAGGAGAAAGCTCAGAAGTCGCCGTTGTGCGAGAATTGATTGAAGAAATTGGCTACACGATGCCGAGTGTGACTAGATTCAAGGACTACGCCGATGAAAAAGTGATTCGTCACGTCTTCCACGCACCGCTGACGGTTGGGCTGGAGAAGCTTGTTTTAATGGAAGGGTGGGATCTGGGATTGCTTTCGCGAGATGATATTGTGCGAGGAGAATGTTTCTCCGATCGAGCTAACCAAGTTCGACCGATGGGCGCAACTCATCAACAAATTTTGCTAGACTTCATCGAAGCAAATGGTTCAATAAATGGTTAAAAATAGTCCATAGACTCTATTTTTAATCCCTCACTAGACCTCCTGCACGAATTCGGAAACGCCCCCTAAATCCCCCATTCTGGGGGACTTTGAAACCGCAAGTCTTCTCAAAGTTCCCCAGAATGGGGGATTTAGGGGGCACAAACCGACCTGAACGGAGCGAAATCTGAGAGAGCTTATATCGAGAATTTTATTCATGCATGAGGTCTGCTCTTTTAATGATGGATCTGGTGAGATTGCAAAAAGCTTTGTCGGTTGAGGCAGAGCATGGATTTAATAACCTGGAGGGAAATCAATACCACTTCGGCGAATTTTTGCATCTCAATTTCAGTCAACCGGATGCGGCATTGCCTAGCCCCGATCGAGAACGCTGTCAAGAAATCGCCTCGCAGTTTGCCAAATATGGTGATCTGACATTTTCTCAGCGTCAGCATTTGGTTGCAGAGACGCGACGGTTCCTCTACCAGGTCAAAAAGGCAGCCGATGACACAGCAAAAAAATCGATAGAACCCTCAGTCCAGCCTGCCGCTAAAAAAGTGGTTGCTGCTCCTCGCACGAGTCCGATCGTCGAATCCAACCGCAGCATCTCGCTCGATCAAGCCCTCACCTATCTCCCCGGAGTTGGCACCAAAAGCGGTGAGAAGCTGGCAAAATTAGGGCTGCTCACTGTGCGAGATATGCTCTATTACTATCCACGCGATCACCTTGACTATGCTCGTCAGGTGACGATTAGAGAGCTACAAGCGGGTGAAACCGTGACCCTGATCGGCACCATCAAAAGCTGTAGTTGCTTTACCAGCCCACGCAATAGTAAGTTGACGATCGTCGAACTCGTGATTCGCGACTCGACCGGACAGATGAAAATCAGCCGCTTTTTTGCCGGAACCCGCTACAGCAATCGCGGTTGGCAAGAACAACAGAAGCGTCAATATCCCGTCGGGGCAACGATCGCAGCATCAGGATTGGTCAAAGAAACCAAGTTTGGGATGACCTTAGACGCGCCTGATTTAGAGATTTTAGGTCAGGCTGATGATGCGATCGATTCGTTTACGGTAGGGCGAATTGTACCCATTTATGCCCTAACAGAGGGTGTTGGCGCAGAATTAGTTCGACGGACGATGATCACGGCGCTGGGAGCGATCGAGCAACTTCAAGAAGCGCTTCCCAAAGGCTTGCGTGACGAATATGGCTTGATTGGCATCGCCGAGGCAATTGCTCAAATTCACTTCCCGCCAGACAGTGACGCGCTAGAATCTGCCCGTCGTCGCCTCGTGTTTGATGAATTTTTCTATCTGCAACTGGGCTTGCTCAACCGTCGCAAAAATCAGCAGCAAATCCAAGCCAGTGCCGTAGTTGCCCCAACCGGAAAGCTGATTGATGATTTCTACAAACAATTGCCTTTTGAACTCACAAACGCTCAAAATCGAGTCGTCAACGACATTCTGAATGATTTGCAAAAACCCGTCCCAATGAATCGCTTAGTTCAGGGCGATGTGGGATCAGGAAAAACCGTGGTTGCCGTGATCGCTCTTCTAGCCGCAATTCAGTCGGGTTATCAAGGCGCATTAATGGCTCCAACTGAAGTTTTATCAGAACAGCACTATCGAAAATTGGTCAGTTGGTTTAACTTGCTGAATCTGCCTGTGGAGTTGCTGACAGGCTCGACCAAAGCAGCAAAACGTCGCGAAATTCACGCCCAGCTTGAAACCGGAGAATTGCCCTTGCTCGTCGGAACTCATGCACTGATTCAAGACACGGTGAACTTCAATCGTTTGGGGTTAGTGGTGATTGATGAACAGCACCGCTTTGGCGTTCAGCAACGCGCGAAACTTCAGCAAAAAGGTGAGCATCCTCATGTGTTGACGATGACTGCAACACCCATTCCTCGAACGCTGGCGTTGACGCTTCACGGCGATTTAGATGTCAGTCAAATTGATGAACTGCCGCCGGGTCGAAAGGCGATTAAAACCACCGTTCTAGTGGGGCGAGAACGGTTAAAAGCCTATGAGCTAATGCGTCGTGAAGTCGCGCAGGGTCGCCAGATTTATGTGGTCTTGCCTTTAGTTGAAGAGTCAGAAAAATTGGATTTGAAATCTGCGATCGACGAACATCAAGAACTTCAAGAAAAGGTCTTTCCCGAATTCAAAGTCGGCTTGCTGCATGGGCGAATGACCTCTGCTGAGAAAGACGAGTCAATCACTCAATTTCGAGAGAACCAAACTCAAATTCTGGTGTCTACAACAGTGGTCGAAGTGGGGGTTGATGTGCCCAACGCGTCAGTCATGCTGATCGAACACGCCGATCGCTTTGGGCTGTCACAACTACACCAGCTTCGCGGTCGAGTCGGTCGAGGGGCAGCTCAGTCATTTTGTCTGCTGATGAGCAGTTCTAAAACCGAAACGGCTCGTCAACGGCTCAAGGTGTTAGAGCAATCTCAAGACGGGTTTTTCATCTCAGAAATGGATATGCGCTTTCGAGGCCCAGGTGCAGTGTTGGGAACTCGACAATCAGGTTTACCAGATTTTGCGCTGGCAAGTTTAGTCGAAGATCAAGAAGTGTTGGAACTTGCGAGAGATGCGGCAGAGAGAACGATCGAGAAAGACCCCACTCTAGAAAAATGGGCAGCGATGAAAGCCGAACTTGAATATCGCTATCAGCGTTTAATGGGCGGTGCGATTTTGACTTAACGTCAGTTCGCTGCGTTCTTCAGCGCTTCAGCCCCCTAAATCCCCCAATTCTGGGGGACTTTGAACCGGAAATTTTGGCTTGAAGTCCCCCAAATTGGGGGATTTAGGGGGCAGCCCGGATAGCGAAAAGCTTCATCGAATTCACGTTGACTTAAACCTTCTTAAAAGGCTTAAAAAACGAGCGAATTTTCCTCAACAAATAGGGCCAAAACCCTTTAGAAACTTTCTCAAATTTGTAATAGAACAGAACATCTACAATGTCTTCTAGCGTCATCGGCTCTAGATAAGATACGACTTTATCAATTAAAGTATCAGTGTCTTCTAGATATTTTTTCATACCCAATTTTTCTGAGACTTTCCACTTCGCCAAGAATGTTTTGTGCATCTCTTCTTGATAGCCGTTGAAGTCTTTTCTTTGACCTTCTAAATACTCTGCAATATATCGACTAGCAATCTCAGAACTGAGCATCGCGTGTCTGATCCCTTCGCCACCCAAAAAATTGATGGTTGAAACGGTGTCTCCGATCGCGATTAAATTGTCTCGACTATAGACATCATTCAATCCCATACTATATTTAACAGTTGCACCGTGAATATCAGTAATTTTGTAGAATTCTGGCTTAATATAGTCATGAATAATCAGTTCGATATAGTGTTTTAGAGGTTCAGTTTCTTTGACTACTTTATGTTCACCTTGAACGATTCCTGCCCCCACTTTTAATTTGTTTGCTTCCATTGGAAAGATCCAAGAATAGCCTTTAGGAATCCATTTATGACCTAAGAAAAACGTTAATGCTTTAGAGCGCTTTTGATAAGATTCATCGTCAACTTCGATCAAATATTCAACTCCAGTTCCAGTTGTGAATTTAGGTTGAGGATCACCTTTTTGAAGGATCAGCGATCGGTTAGGCCCGGTCGCGTCAACTAAAACTTTTGTAGTAACTGAAATCTCTTCGTCTATTAAATTATTTTTAATCGTTACTAAACTCTCGTTGTCGTTAGTTAAATGACTAACATATCGACATCCCATCCAAACTTCGCCGCCGTGATTAGTCACTTCTTCAGCTAAAAATTCTCGTAGTCTCGTGAAATCTAAAACACTTCCTAGAGTCTTCTCAGATTGCCAAACTCCACGTTTATTAGACGTAACAATCACTAATTGATTCCAAAAACTACCCACCACTTTTTCAGGTAGATCAAATTTTTCTAATGTTTCAAGAGGCGTTCCAGCGCTAGAAAAACTATTTTTAGTAAAGTCTTTAAAGCGTTCGATCAACAAAACTTTTCGACCCGATCGAGCCAAAATGCGGGCACATTGTCCACCAGCAGGGCCACCACCCACGATTACCACATCAAATTTTTCCATTAAGATTTCTTCGGGTCAATTAGGTTTCTGCGATCGCTTCTCAATCTCTGCTCGAAACACTTCTTCTTGCTGCTTCCATTCTTCTAGTGTTTTAGGTGGAGAAAACCAAACCGCCTCAGAATCAGGACTGCGACGAGCAAAGAAAGCTTCTAGCGCACTCATATCTTCTCGATGCTCAAGGCAGTAGGCTCTCAGTTCTGCATTGCTCATCACGTCATAATTTGGCTTCATAATATGAATCTCCACTTTCCATCACGAGAAATTACGACTTGCAGTTCTTCACCAGCAAAGATGTATATTTCACCAGTTCGATCGTTAAATCGAAACAGTTCAACGCTTCGATAAAAGTTAGAGAGCATCTGGCAGACGTAAACACTGGTGAAGTTTTGTTCGGTAGTCGGTAAGATAGCTCATCCCTCAATTCTGCCATAGTTATTTTCGCATCTCCTACTTCTGCACGTTCGGAAGAATACAAAATGATGACCATGCGTGCCTGAAGCCCAACCACTGTCCCGCTGATCACTCTGCTGTCTTAACTAATGTGCCACCGATCGCATAGACGGCATCATAGCCGATTCGCTCTACCCAGGTGACGGCATCGGGTTGGTTGGCTTTTAAGCGATGACAAGCCACAAGCAGGTCTTTATCAATCTCGTAATTGCCTGTGGTGAGGTTGATCGCAATGATTTTGCCGATATTCTCCGTTGTTTCGACTTGAGCACGAATATGCTTCTGGTATAGTTCTTCACCACGTTGAGCGATTTCCTCGCTGCTGAGGTTGGGATGAGGCATGAGAGCAGTTTCCTCCTCCAGATTTTTGCTTTCTGAGTCCATCGTAAGACAAAGACAATAGCTGTAGACAGTTCGGCTAGTACAGTTGAATTTTTTCGATGGCTTCAAGGTGCATGGCTTGAATATAATCTTCAAGCGCGCCTTGATTGTCACCCAACTCTGAACGCACTTTCCCTCGGTTGTTGTAAGCAGAAGCGTCTTTAGGGTCAAGGCGGATGGCTTGAGTGTAATCTTCGATCGCACCCTGTTTGTCACCCAACTCTGAGCGCACTTTCCCTCGGTGGTAGTAAGCCGTAGCAGATTTAGGGTCAAGGCGGATGGCTTGAGTGTAAGCTTCAATCGCACCCTGTCTGTTGCCCTGATTGAAGAGCACTCTACCTAGGTTGTAGTAAACCGTAGCAAGTTTGGGGTCAAGGCGGGCTGCTTGGGCGAAATCTTCGATCGCACCCTGTTTGTCACCCAAGTCGAAGCGCACTTTCCCTCGGTGATAATAGGTAACAGCGTCTTTAGGGTCAAGGCGGATGGCTTGGGTGTAATCTTCAATCGCACCCTGTTTGTCACCCAAGTCGAAACGCACTTTCCCTCGGTTGTAATAGGTGGCAGCGTATTTAGGCTTAAGGAGGATTGCTTGAGTGTAATCTTCGATCGCACCCTGTCTGTCACCCAGGTTGACACGGGATACCCCTCGGTTGTGGTAAGCAGAAGCAGATTTGGGGTCAAGGCGGATTGCTTGAGTAAAATCTTCAATCGCACCGTGTTCGTCATCCAACTCTGAGCGCACGTTCCCTCGGTTGTAGTAAGCAGAAGCAGATTTGGGGTCAAGGCGGATGGCTTGAGTAAAATCTTCAATCGCACCCTGTCTGTCACCCAGGTTGACACGGGATATCCCTCGATTGATGTAGGCAGAAGCGTCTTTAGGGTCAAGGCGGATGGCTTGAGTGTAATCTTCGATCGCACCCTGTTTATCATCCAAGTCAGAGCGCACTACCCCTCGGTTGTTGTAAGCAGCAGCGTATTTAGGGTCAAGGCGGATGGCTTGGGTGTAATCTTCAATCGCACCCTGTTTGTCATCCAACTCTGAGCGCGTTCTACCTCGGTTGTAATAGGCAAGAGCGTTTTTAGGGTCAAGGCGGATGGCTTGGGTGTAATCTTCGATCGCATCCTGTTTGTCACCCAATTCGGCGCGGACTACCCCTCGATTGGTGTAGGCAGAAGCGTCTTTGGGGTCAAGGCGGATGGCTTGAGTGTAATCTTCGATCGCACCCTGTTTGTCATCCAAGTCGGAGTGTACTACCCCTCGGTTGTAATAGGCAGAAGCTTCTTTGGGGTTAAGGCGGATGGCTTGGGTGTAATCTTCAATCGCACCCTGTCTGTCACCCAATGCAGCACGGGCTGCCCCTCGGTTGCTGTAGGCATATATCTTGAGATCACCTGAAGGGCGAGCAATGATTTCCTCAAAGTCAGCAATAGCTTTTGACCAGTCTTCCACTTCCGCAAAAGCTACGCCCCTACTAAAATAAGCATCAATAAAATTCGAGTCTAACTCAATCGCTTTGCTGTAATCATTAATCGCGGAGCGAACATCTCCCTTTTGACGAGAAATGCTGGCGCGAAGATAGAAATCTCCAGCATTCTTAGGATTAGCTATGCGTTCACTATTATTCGGCGGTGGGGTTTTGTCTATCTTCAGGTTTGAAACATTAAT
Organism: Phormidesmis priestleyi ULC007; assembly: GCF_003003695.1. Lineage (NCBI taxonomy): Bacteria > Bacillati > Cyanobacteriota > Cyanophyceae > Leptolyngbyales > Leptolyngbyaceae > Phormidesmis > Phormidesmis priestleyi. The sequence goes on along the minus strand of NZ_PVWG01000021.1, from coordinate 50,053 downwards.
TCCCGCCTTGGTTAGCTGGGCGATCGCTGTATTGATGGGAATTGAGAAATACTCACCAGTGTAAATTCTAAGTTCAACTTTGCCCTCGTAGATAGGAATCTGACCTTTCTCATCGATTTCAGGCGGTATGTCTTTAGAGATACTGCTTGTACCAACCAAGCCATTGATTGCAATCAACCGACCTTTCGCATCAAACGTAGGACCGCCACTCATACCGCGTGGAGTATCGGCACGGTGTTTAATAAGATATCCTTGACCATTTTGTGCATTGAGATCTAGAACGATGCCTTCAGAATCACGATACCTTTGCTCAAAAGTATTAGCCTTGCGATCGTAAATTCCAGGATAGCCAAAGGAAAAAACTGTATCGCCCACACTACTTAGACCAGAGTTTCCCAAAGTGGCAACTGGATAGTTTTTGGCACTATCGAACTGTAAAACAGCCAAGTCAACATCCTGAAAGCGCTTAACTACTCTGGCTGCCTCATGAACATCGCTATCAGAAGTTTGAATGCGGTAAGCGGTATCCTTATCAGCTACGTGACGGTTGGTTAAAACTGTGTAAGTGTTTCCCTGTTTGGCAACAATGACTCCAGATCCGCCACCAGTTTGATCGCTAATCATCACCGTAACGGGAACTGCGATTTTGCGAACCTCAGCGAAGGTCAAGGCTGAGGCAGCCTGTTGATAACTGACCACGATCGCAACTGTTGCGGTTCCTGCAAGCACTCCTGGCAACCAATCCAATCCACGCCAACTCTGACTCATAAATCACTCCTCAGCTTCTACACCGTTGGTAGCTCAATTTATGGTCAATTTATATCAGATCAGACAGAGTAAATTAGCGATCGTTACTTTTTCTGAAACCGTATTCAACCCATCACTGGTATAAATTTGACGATCGCCCCGCAACATATTTGAGTTGTATCAAGTGTTCAAGCAGAATTTGGTAAGCGTTAACTACTAAGGTAAACTTTTATTAAGAGTCTTTAAATTTATCTCATGCTTCGCCGAACCCTGCTTAAAGCTTTATTAGTTTGCTGCTTGACTCTGCTTACTGCCTTTACCGTTACACCCAATGCGCTGGCTTTAGGCGGTAAGTTACCTCTCGTCGATATACCCGCTCCAGAATTTGTGCTGCCAACCAACACGGGCGACGGCAACGTCTCGCTGGCAGACTATCGCGGAAAATGGCTCGTCGTCTACTTCTACCCCAAAGATTTTACGTCGGGTTGCACGATCGAAGCCCGCAAGTTTCAGCAAGATATGCCGCAGTATCTCGATCGCAATACCCAAATCGCTGGCATCAGCGCTGATGATGTTGAGTCTCACGCAGAATTTTGTGACTCTGAAGGGCTAAAATTTCCGCTTCTCGCCGACACCACTGGCGCAATCAGCAAAGCCTACGGTTCTTGGATGGGCATTGTTTCATCTCGGCACACGTTCATCATCGATCCGCAAGGAATCCTTAAAGCCACTTTTACCGGGGTGAATCCGATCGTTCACAGTCGAGAAGTTCTCGCCAAACTTGACGAACTGCAAAAACAAGGGTGAATCTCAACCAAAGTCTCTGACTCCTTTAGAATTGATAAAAGTTGATTCGGTGAGCGATATGGATTTTGATCCTAAAATGTCCGATAGAGTTGAGTTTGCTGAACCCCTAGCGCGCAAACCTTTAGAGCTTTTGCGGGATACTGAGCGATCGCTGCGCGTCAAAACCGTGAGCGCGATCGCCCCTCTGCTGCCGTCAGAGATGGCGATGAATTTGGGTGAAGCCTCGCAAGTTGCAGACGAGTCTCTCGATCGACTGGCAGAAATTGACATTGACGACATCACCGACGACGACCTCAGACCCGCTCGGATTTTGATGGGGCTGACCTTCACCGGGTTTGGCGGTCTGACGATGATCTTTCTGCTATTTTATCTCTGCACATTGCACCCTGAATTGACCCCAACCGCTCAGATCCAACATTATTGGTATCAGTATGTCTGGTTTGTCAGTATGGGGGTAGCGGGTTTGGCTGTGTTAGCACGAGAAGCCATGCGCCCAACCGACGAAGATTAGGGAATCGCAACAGATCGCAGGAGACGATCGACAATTCCCCTCGCTCTCCTGCCTCCGGTCGGAATCATTCGGTGTGCCAGCACACAAGGCGCAAGTTCTTTCACATCATCAGGAATTGCGTAGTCTCTGCCATCTAAAAACGCTAGCGCCTGTGCCCCTTTTTGCAGCGCTACTGTGCCTCTAGGACTGACCCCTAGCGTAATTTCTTCATCTTCTCGCGTCGCTCTCACCAAGTTAAGAATATATTGCTGAATCGAGGTTTCAACCTTCACCAGACCAGAGAGACGCTGAAGCTCTTGCACCTCTGCCAGCGAGATACAGGACTGGAGTTCTTGAAACGTGTGCCCGTCTTGAAGTCGATGCAACATCTGCAACTCTTCGCGTTCAGTTGGATATCCGAGCGATAAAGACAGAGCAAAGCGATCCATCTGAGCTTCTGGAAGCGGGAAGGTGCCTTGATATTCGATCGGGTTTTGAGTCGCAATCACAAAAAATGGTTGGGGCACCGATCGAGACACGCCATCGACTGTCACTTGTTTCTCTTCCATCACTTCTAGCAGCGCAGATTGGGTGCGAGGGGTGGCGCGATTGATCTCATCCATCAGCAGAATGTTGGCAAAGACAGGGCCCGCCATAAACTCAAACTCACCCGATCGAGGATTCCAAATATTGGTGCCTGTGACATCACTAGGCAGCAGATCGGGCGTACACTGCACGCGCTGAAACCGACCGTCGATCGATTTCGCCAAAGACTTGGCCAGCAGGGTTTTGCCGACCCCAGGGACATCTTCTAGAAGGGCGTGACCTCCCGATAGCAAGGCAACCAACACTAGGCGAATTGCCTCAGATTTACCGACGATCGTTTGGCTGAGATTCTGCGTCAGTTGCTCAATGCGATCTCTCATATCTAAAGTTTTGCCCCTGAACGCTTTCCTCATCATACTCAGGATGCTAAAAGTTGGAGCGGTTTTGGAGCGCGATCGTCAGAGCTTTCAAGGAAACTTTGCTTGTAAAGTCACCTGAATAGATCAGGGTTTTTTCGGTGAGGAAAGTCGCACTCGGAGAATCATGGAATACTCAGCACTGCGCCTGTAGCTATAGGTCATTAATATCGTCATTTGAGTTTAGTTCAGCACAATGGATGAGCCTAACCAAAATTCGTCCTCATTTTTATCGTTACAACAGCTACTCGAAGAACTGGAAAACTTTATCGTCCTTGAATCTCAAAGGAACGGCAGTCCCTGGATTAGGGTGATTAGGCTCACCGAGTTATTTTATGAAAAGTATGAAGTGTCACCTGAAGAAGTGGCAAAAGTTCAAGGCTGTAGTGACGGTTTGAGAGGTTTTCTCAGAAGTAGCAGACGTTTTTCAATCTACGATACTCAAGTACCCCAAGAGTTTTATGTGGCTCTTCTTCAAGCAATAGTCCCTGATCTTCAACAGTCTCAGGCAATCTTAATCCAGTACAGAATTAAGCGACCTTGGAAAGTTGACGGGCGTTTATTGACAATGTTGAAAGCTGAAGGCGCTGAAGAGAACGTTCCTTGCCACGCTCAAAAGATTTCAGAACATCAACTAAACTTGGTTCCTGAGATCGAATCAGCAAATGATTTAGAGATAGCTTTGGCAGAGATCATCAGAAGTTTGACAGCAAATAATCCGAAGAAATTTGTGACGATTGCGGTATTGAGCAAAAAGTTTTGCGATTATTACAAGCAACCGATACGGGTTTCAATGCGAAGTATATGTCCTGGTATCAAATTGATTGAGCTACTTCAGAGTGTTCCTAGCCTTCACGTCCAAAAAGTGGATAATGATTGGCAGGTGAGCGTGAAAAGAGTGTGACTCTGATTTTTTCAGCACGTAATGATCTAGCCGATCGCTTTAAGTGAGATTCTTGGTAGGTCAGAAGCCTCTCACTTCCCAGCGCATCTAACTTAATGACGACATTTACATCAGAGTTTTCTTTTATGAAAGATGAGTATGATTTCTCTCAATCTGTGAAGAATCCGTACATCAAAAAGCTTAAGAAGCAAGTGACAATTCGGCTTGAAGAGGAAGTGGTCGAGTACTTTAAGGCTTTAGCTGAGGAAACAGGTGTTTCTTATCAAAGTTTGATTAATTTATATTTGCAGGACTGTGTAAAATCACAGCGAAAACCGTCGTTGGAGTGGATGCGTGAAACCTAATGCAGTAAGTTGAACAAGGTATCTAACTTCAAGGCTCCTCAGAGAGTTGTAGGTCGATCGGCTCTGTTTTTGATGGCAGCAGTGCTTTGATGACTTGCCCGATCGATTGCCCTCCCTCCTCATGCACAGACACCAACGGCAACAGCGCAATTAACCGCACCACACTAGAGAGCGCAAATAGCCCCGGTATGCCACCATAATCAGCAAATTGGGCAAGATATCCGCCCGCAGTGGTTCCTAACGCACCACTGACACCCGCGATCGCTGCCGCCACTGCAAAGTAAGCCGCTTGATGTTTAACCGGAGCAATACCCAGTTGAATGTTGTTGTTGCATAGGTCGATCGCAGCCCAGGTTCCGCCCCCTAGAATATGTAGCAACGGCAGCCACAGCCAGATCGAGATCGCGTTTGCCCCAGTTGCCAGCCAAAAGAGCGGCGTGACAGCAACCAGAATTCCGACTAGCAGCAGCAAAGCTCGGTTGCCAAAGCGATCGGCGAGTTTGCCCCAAAAAAGCAGCATCACCAGGTTTGCCCCCGCCGTCAGACTGTTATAAGCCGTCACCCAAGCGACATCGATCGACAGATTATCCAACATATATAAGTTGAAAAATGGCGCACTCAGATTGACGGCAAACATCCACACGCCAAAGTAGACCAAAAAGCGCAAAAAGTTTCCGTCTTGTAGAATTGGTGAGGCGAACACAGATTTAATCCCCGAAGGCTGATCGGGCGCGATCGTCCCTTCTTGCGCAGTGACATCTTGAACAGTGACCCCGGCCAATCGTTTTTGAGTTTGCGGATTGACATCCACCATCAAACACTGATAGCCCAAACTTACCAGCCCCATAATGATGCCCAACAGCAAGACAAAGCCATAACCTTCAATGGTGCCACGCGGATAAGTAGAGACAATCACTCCGGCGATCGGCACTGAGATCAGACAGGTTAAACTGGCAGCGCTGTTACGAATCCCAAAATATCGCCCTCGCAGTCGTCGAGGCACTAACGCCGCCAGCCAACTCAACCAGGCAGCGCTGCCCAAGGCTCCTAACGCGTAAGTGACACAGACGATCAGCAGCGTCCACTGCACGAGCAGATGTGAATCTAACTGCCCCCAACTCGCGATCGCGATGCCGATCACCAGCAGCAGCCAGATCAGACGAGCCGGGGTATAAATCCAAAAGCAATACATGTGGCGGCTGCGAGTACGATCACCCCAATAAGCGCCCAAAGGCTGAACCAAGTTTGCCAACATGGGAATCGATGCCGACAGCCCAATTTCGACCGGACTGGCGTGTAACTCGACTAAAAAGTTACTGAGCAGCACACCCCCGACAATGTTGGAGAAAACTGTTGCAAACACGCCATCGATCGTCGAAGCTTTTAAGCTAGTCCGAAGCGCATCTTTAGGAATTTTAGGATCTGGCTCAGTCACCAGGGGAAATAAAGATTCGGTTCCAGTAATCGGTTCTGGAGACCCTTGAGACATTGGAGTGAGCGTTTCGATGATCCCTAAATCCACTGCATACCTCTGAGTGCTAAGACAGAAAGCGTGCGACTTCGTGTTTCTAACAAAGTTTAGCGCGATCGCTGAGTTAAGCTTAAGCAATTCTCAAGATTCGCTGACTCTCCTTTTGAATGATTTCTCAAGAGAGAATAGAACGAATTTTGTGTTGATGAACCCTACCAGTGTGAGAACGTTTTGGTGTTGCAGAATGAGGGGATAAAATGGCTGTAGGGGTAGCGCCCCGTGCCTATCCCTGACGGAGGGCACCACGGGGGGATTGTCCCTACCCAAATCATCCCGATGTGCAGCAATGCTAACGTTTCCTTTTGCAGTCTTTTAAACTGAAGGTACGATCGGCGGCAGTTCTTTTGGCCCTTTTCTCTGAGATCATCGGCATGGATTTAGTTGACTTAGCCTTTACTTCAGCCCTAGACCAAGCGCGGCTGATTCGCGATCGAGACGTGTCTCCTCTCGAACTCACCCAACTTTATTTAGAACGCATTCAGCAGCTAGACTCGCAGTTAGGCAGCTTTTTTACCGTAATAGCCGATCGCGCGATCGCAGATGCTAAAGCCAAAACCGAGCAGCTAACGGGTGATATCTCAGAGTTACCGCCTTTTTTTGGCGTTCCGATCGGCATTAAAGATCTCAATCCTGTTGCCGATGTTCCACTTTCATTTGGGGTGAAGATTGCCCTGCAAAAAAACGTTGCTAAACACGATGATTCAGTCGTTACAAAAATCAAGCAGGCGGGCTTCATCATTTTAGGCAAGACGGCAACCTCTCAGCTTGGCTCATTTCCTTACACAGAACCACCTGGCTTTCCGCCGACCCGCAACCCTTGGAATTTAGACTATACGCCGGGTGGGTCAAGTGGGGGATCGGCCGCCGCCGTTGCCGCAGGCTTTTGTGCGATCGCGCAAGGCTCTGATGGAGGCGGTTCGGTTCGCGGCCCGGCGGCTTGTTGCGGTCTTGTGGGGCTAAAGCCTTCGCGCGGCAGAATCTCTAATGCGCCAGTGGGCGACTATTTAGGCGGCTGTGCGGTCAATGGGGCGCTTACACACACCGTTGCAGATGCTGCTGCATTTTTAGATGTGACGGCAGGCTATGTGACTGGAGATCCTTATTGGCTTGCTAACCCTGACCCGTCTTTTTTAGCTGCGACTCAGAAGGCTCCTGGCAAACTAAAAATTGGTTGCATCACATCAATTTTGCCGATCGGAGATGCTGATCCAATCTGTCAAAATGCCACCCTAAAAGTGGCGCGTCTGCTCGAAGGGCTAGGTCATGAAGTCGAGTCAATAATCCCCGATTTTGGCGATTTGATAGAACCCTTTGTGACAACTTGGCGCACCCAAACGGATGTTGGCATTCCCCCGTTTTTTTTAGAGCGCGTGAATCGCTGGCTGTGGCTGAGAGCACGGTTTACGAGGGCGAGTCAGTATGTGCGATCGGTTCATCAACTTCAGCGCTTTGCTCGGCAAGTCGTCCAGATGATCGAACCGTTTGATGTGCTGTTAACGCCCACTTATTTTCACCCCGCCATTCGAGTCGGAGCGTGGGCAAAGCTCAGTTCGGCAGCGACGATCGAGCGGATCAGTCAATGGATCGCCCCTTGCCCCGCGTTTAACGTCAGCGGACAGCCCGCCATCTCGCTACCTGCGGGGTTTGATAACAATGGGGTGCCCGTCGGCATTCAGCTAGTGGGTCGCCCTGCCGATGAGGTGACGATTCTCTCATTGGCGGCACAGATCGAAGCGGTGCAGCCGTGGGCTGAGAATCGTCCCAATTTTGGGAACAAATCCGATTAATCGGGCTGTTCTTCACGAATTGAGCAGCGATCGAACCAGCCTTGATATAAATCAAAATGAGTAGGGTCTTCTACCTCAATTTCGATGCGAATCTTTTTGCAGCTATGGTGCGCTTGATGTGCGATCGAGTCAAGCAACCAGGCACCCGTTTTAGGCGAATTAAACTCACCGCTAACGGTTAAGTGATTGCCCTTAGTTTGTGAACCATTCGATTGATAATTTCTCAGTTCTACACCCTCGATCTCGCCTTGCCCTAGATCGATTTCTGCTAACTGTCTATAGTCGGGACTAATCTGCTCAACAATCAGTTTTTCACGCCGAACTGGAACTTCAATGATGCGAATTTCAACCTCTTTACGAATGATTACTTCGCCAATTTTATGTCTGTTATAGTCAACCGCTAATCGTTCTTCTAAAAGTCGAATGGTCTCTTCTTGCACCACTTCTCGCGAAACTGCTTTGGGTAGGTTTGTAGGATCAATTAATCCCTGTGCCCTAGCAACAGTAGGCTGATTTTCTAACCCTTCTAAAGAAGTTAGATCAAGTTCTTGGCTTTGTTGGTTGGTTGCGATCGCGTCAGAATCCGACTCATTTGAAGATTGCATAGACGATTGATATTCCGGGAAGTGTTGGATGTCGGCTTGAGTGAGTGTGACAGAAAGCGTGTTGGAGCGCGATCGCACCCGACTCACCACTCGACTCGGAATCCAGAAAGAACGCTGTCCATAATTGACATCTGGCTGAGAAACGACCAGGTGCAAGTGCTGTTCGTCGTTGAGCATTAAATCACTGACCTCACCAATCAATCGCCCCTCAGAGTCGATCACCGCAAAGCCCTGTAGCTTCATTTTTAATTGGTCCAACCTAGGGGCTAACCGACGAGTTGCATCATCAACTGGCTGTGCTTTTGCAGAAATTTCACGATTCATAGATCTAATAGGGGCAGATTTTTATAGAGGTGCGGACAGAGCCGTTAGCCAGCCCTGCCCGCTTGGATGTTGTGCCAACTTCAGAAAAAATTACGACTGATCGAACGATTGTAGAGGGCACGACAGGTCGTGCCCCTACCCGAATCTGTCGCATCAATCAAATTGGGATTAGATTCGCGACTTAGCATCGCCTTCAACAACCGGACGACCTTGAGTGTCGATGTCGAGTTCTTCGCGGCGAACTTGCTCTTCAGCATCCACGGTGTCTTGATCAACGACTTTCGTCACCCGCACTTCTTCTCGCACAAACGCTTCTTTGTGAATATCAGGCGTTTCTTCGTAGACTTCCATGCGTGCCACTTCGCCTTCTTGGAAGGTTGCGCTACCAGGAGTTACAGCAGTACCACCCGTTGGAGTGCTGCGCTCAATCACGACCCGCTCTTTTTCGATGGGCACAGAAACTCTGGCGGTGTCTGTTTCGACGTGCTTGCCGATCGCGACTTCACCCGTTTTCTGGCGGCTCTTATTGGCTACGAGGCGCTCTTGATAGAGTTTGAGACTGGGGTTTGTGCTCTCGTCAATGTCGTAGAGATCGGCATCCATACCATAGTCATAGGTGTCGCGATCGTAGTCTAGACGATCAGAGGTGGTGTCAACCGCACCCATCGAAGAGCCTGCATAGGCCATGCCTTCAACGGGAGTTGGGGACTCTAATCCAACCGGGGTGTCTAGGGGAGTGGAACCCAGAGCATTGGCAGCACCTGTGGCAGAAGGGCGATAGACGTTACGCACTTGCTCTTCGTGGGTGCGGTCGATTTTGAGATCATCCGTCAATTCTGGTAGGGCTTCGGCTTGCTGCTTGGTCAAACCGTCTGCATAAACACGACGAGCGTTGTAGTCGATGCGGGCACGTCCGATCGGAAGCATGACTTTTTTGCCAAAGATCCATGCGCCTGTGCTGATGATCAGGTAGCGAAAGCGTCCTTCTTCGTCAACTAAAACGTCGTTGACTGATCCGATTCTTTCATCACCCGAGTAGAGATCCAAATCTTTGACATCTTGACCATCAAAATGATCACGATAGTTTGGATCGAAGTCTTTAATCTTATAGAGTGCCATGTTAATTTCCTCAAGCTATCTTTCGCTTTGTTTATGATGTTAGATACTTATTTCTTAAATCTCCTCTTTCTAGCGACTTAATCAGCTTCTTTCTAATGGCTGAGTTTCTGCAATTTTTAGGACAAAACAGCTTATTGTTGAATCCATTAGTTAAGCCGTAATTAACTTTTGTCTCGGACATATTTAAGAAATGAAGATTCAATCCTGGTTAACTGTCGTGCGTCAGCAACGGGCGATCGCCGTAATTCGTGCCTCTGACTTTGAACTCGGCAGACAAATGGCAAAAGCTGTCGCAGCCGGGGGAATGAAGCTAATCGAAATTACGTGGGATAGCGATCGCCCTGCCAAGCTGATTCACCAACTTCAGTCAGAGTTGCCAGACTGCACGATCGGCACCGGAACTGTATTAACGTTAGAACAATTGCAAGGCGCGATCGCCGCAAAAGTGGCGTTTGTTTTTACGCCTCATATTAATGTCGATCTGATTCGCATGGCGGTCGATCGCGACATTCCGATCATTCCGGGTGCGTTGACTCCGACTGAGATTGTGACAGCGTGGCAAGCCGGGGCCAGCAGCGTCAAGGTGTTTCCGGTTCAGGCGCTAGGCGGCGCTAACTATATTCGCAGTCTGCAAGCTCCGATCGGGCAGATTCCTTTAATTCCTACGGGGGGCGTGACTTTTGAGAATGCTCCAGCGTTGATCGAGGCGGGAGCGGTGGCGATCGGTCTAGCCGGGAGTTTGTTTCCTCAACAGGCGATGCAATCTCAGAACTGGGAGGCAGTGACGCAGCAAGCCAAAACTCTGATGAAGTTGTTAAACATCTCGCCAATGCGGAATGTGATTTAAGAGCAGTGTAGCTAATCTCATACCAATTTGATTGACGAACGGTAGGGACATGGCACTGCCGCGTCTCGGTCGTGTCCCGGTGCCATGCCCCGATAGTAGTGCCCCGCCTGAGATCTAAGCGTTGGTGCAAGGTTGCATTTACTAATATTCAAACATTATTAAATTATTAAGGATGGGAGGGACTGATGATCAAGTGCCTCATCAATCGTCGTTGGTTACACAACGCTGGAACTGTGGCAAGTGCCACACTGATGATGATTTCTTTTAGTGTTTTTGCAGCACCTGCTTCAACGCAAATACCACCCACTGCGATCGCACAGGCAACCAATCCGATTAAGAGTGCGATGACGAAGTTAAAGAAGTCAAATCAACGCTGGATTGAAATCGATTTAACTCGACAGCGATTGATTGCTTGGCAAGGAAAAACCCCGTTTAGTGCCGTGATTGTCTCAACTGGCAAAGCAGCTACGCCAACGCTAACCGGAGTCTTTCAGATTCAGTCAAAGCTGCAAATTGCAAGGATGCAAGGAGACGATTACGACATTTCAGATGTGCCATTTACGATGTATTATTCGGGCGGTTATGCCATTCATGGCGCTTATTGGCATCACAGTTTTGGCACTCCGGTGAGTCATGGATGTGTGAATGTGGCAGTCGATCACGCCGAGCGGCTATTTGATTGGGCCTCGGTAGGGACTCCGATCGTGGTGCATAACTAACGATCGTGCATTGAATAATATTGGTTGTTTGCCAGGACAATGGGCACGGCAGTGCCATGCTCCTACAGCGTCTTGTCACATGTAGCCGCGCACTCGCTCGACCCGCTTGGGGGCTTCCATCTCGGTAAATAATCGCATGGCTCGATAGAAATGGATGCGACTTTCTTCAGCTTGGCTCATCGTTTGATAGGTGATGCCAAGCTGCAAATAAGCTTCAGCGAGGTCACATTTAGCCCCAATTTTGCCCAAGAGTTTAATCGCTTGCTGGTGATGCGAAATCGCAGGTTCAAAGGCTTGTTGATCCCGATAGAGTTGAGCGATGCCGTGAAGGGCGTTGGCTTTGATTTGGGTGAAGTGGTTTTCTTCAGAATACAACATGGTTTTTTGGTAGAGCGCTAGCGATCGCGCCGTCTCTCCCACATTTCGATATGTAGCTGCTAAATAGAGAAGGCTATAGCCCGCCCCCCAAGTCGAAAGCTGACTCAGTAAGGTTTCAGAATTAACTTGATTAGCAAACTCTAAAGCGGGTTGCTCAAACCCAGTACTGGAATATAAATAAGCCAGACAGCACTGAGAATAAACGAGATAGCCTGAGTGAACCGTATCTTGCTGACTCAGCGAATAAACCTGGTTAAAATATCCGATCGCTGACTCAACTTCCCATAAGTCTTTTTTGCAAAGTCCTAAATTCAGCAGGGTTGAAACTTTGAATTGATCTTGGTTAAACGCTTCTGCAATGTCTCCTGCTTTTTGGTGACACTCGATCGCTTGTTGAAAATTTCCAGCAAGGCGATAGATATAGCCCAGTAAGTTATAGAGCATTCCCGATCGGTGATCTGAGGTGACGTTATCGATAATTCGATTAATGGCAGAAACCATTTGTTCCATTAAGCCCAATCGATAAAACAGCCACCCTAACGGAATTTCTTCACCCCACTGGCTGTTTCTAAACTCAACAATGACATTACAGGCAAGCTCAAAGTTACTAATTTCTAGATAGTGATGATAGGCTTCTAGCGCTCTTAAAGCATCTTCTACCGTGTTCACAATTTGGACACTCTGCATCCAAAACTCGGCAGCATTTTGATGAGTGGTTGTCCATTCATCACTTGCTTTAAGTCTCGCGATCGCCATTGCCCTGATTACTGGATGCAGCCAATATTTTTGTTCGCGTCGCCCTTCGAGCAGCGATCGTTCTTGCAGTGATTTAATCACTCGTCTGCGTCGTTCTAAAGGCACATCCCACAACAGACACAATACGCCTTCTGTTGAGATATAAGAAATATCTTGATAGCGATAACACCCTAATCGACACAGCAATTGATAAGCATCTAGATCAACCGTTTGCAATCGCGTAAATTGACTGGCAACTAAATGATTTAGCTCTTGCTCAATTAACAAATCATCTTTGTTTTCTTGCCAATATGTCTCGATATCGCCATCGGAGTCGGTCAAGATAGCGCCACTGAGAATCTTCATCGCTTTAGCGTTGCCGCCATAAGAGCGCCACATCTCAGACAAAGCCCCAGACTCGGTGCGAATTTGACGGCTGCTAAAAAACTGTTTCCAATCCTCTTCGCTTAAGCTGTCGGGGCGATAAGGTTGGACACTCACGCTGGGTTCATATAAGCGCTCTCGGCTCGTGATCAGCGTCACCGATCGCACTGAAGAATCTGCCAACACTCGCAGCAAATCGACATAGGGGCGACGAGTATCGATAAATCTGCCTTCCCCATTCAAAGCAGGTTCTAGATTGTCAATCAGCACCCCAATGCGACGATCGGGTTCTCGTAGTTTGCGCCGCAGCCGCTCTAGGTTAATGCCAAAATCTCGTTCGGTTTCCTCGTTAAAATTTTTGCGTAGCCATTCTTCGACCATGTTTTCAGCCGGGGTAATGCTCTCTTGCTCGGTGGGCATCCACAGTTCTAATTGCAGGTCAAACCCTTGAGTGTCAAGATATTTTCGGGCGAGAGTTGTCTTTCCTAACCCGCCCTCTCCTTGAATGACAATGATTTTTGCGCCCTGACTGACAAACTGATTGAGGTCGGCGATCGCCCGTTCGCGACCCACAAAATTTGCATTGACCGCGATCGTCAAAGGCTCAGAAGCGGGTGCTTGATTGGCGCGATGTCGCCGGATGAGCGCTGCCTTAAAGTTTGATTTGCTGACATTTTCGCCGAGCGCCTTCGAGAGTTGCCTAAACAGGCACGAACCCAGATAACGCATATAGCTTTCGTCGTAGCACAAAGCTTGGGCTATCTGCTCATAGGTTTGCCCATTCCAGACTCCTTTAAAAATGTCTCGTGTTAAGTCGTCAAAATGCTCCCCGATCGCTGCAAAAACCCATTCATCTGCAAACTCCAATGCTTCGTCATCACCCATTTGCCAGCCAGTTATTATTTTTTCTCTCTATTGTAATGATTTAGTGAAGCTAAATCAGGAAGCTGAAGGGGGTGATTTTCGATCAATCATCGCTTTAGCGCTCTATGACTAAATAGGCAGATAGAGAACATCCAACTTTTTCCAACAAATCGATCGATTCCGACACAGACAGATAAACCTGCATCACACATAATCAAACGGCGTAAATATTAGGCTTGCGAGATGATAGCGGTGGAGGTGCCTCAAACGCCTCAATTAAGCCAAGGTGAGGAGATTTTTTGTCTCGCTTCAAACATTTAGGAGTTGCACCTATGCGTCATCTAAGCCCCCAAACAATGCCCTCATCCCCTTTTCAGGCTGGTATTCCTTCTCCTCAGGTTATTTCTTCAGAAGTGGCACCCGCGATCGCAATCCTGACGACGCAGATCAACCTACTTCAAGCCCAACTGCACACCATGCAGTATCGACTGGATGAACTAGAGACGATGGCTAACCCAATCAATCGTCGATATCGTGCCCCTGAGCCTGAGAACACAAACTATAGCCCGATCGTTAAACTTTCCTTTAAAGCGATGAAGCTATTGTTTCTGTTTCTGGTAGGTTTTGCGTTAGTTTACATTATCGCTGGAAGCCTTGGCGCTTCGCCCGTCACGGAGGTTTTGCGGATTCTGATATCAGTTTGGCTAATGCCACTCGCTGCAATGACGTTTTGCATAGTTGCCCTTGCCTCGATCGTTGAGTCACTAAAGTAGAGTTATAGAACGGTTTTGGGATTTGGATGAGTGGAAATTTTAAGGGTCAAGGTGAAGCCAAATTCTAAACAGCAACAGATCGAACAGCAGCCAGATGGAAGCTTGACTGTGCATTTGAAATCGCCACCTGTTGACGGTAAAGCCAACAAAGAGCTAATCAAGCTGCTGTCCGATCGCTTTCATATCCCTAAATCTCACATCACTATCAAGTCCGGTTTATTGTCTAAAAATAAGTGGGTCGAACTCGATCGCTAGAGTATGGATTCAACGCCTACAATTTCCCAAGTTTCTTTGAGCGCGATCGTTCTGGCTGGGGGACAAAGTACTCGTATGGGCCGCGATAAAGCGCTGATTAAAATTTCGGGCGTTCCTCTGCTGAGACGAGTTTGCGAAGCGGCACTACACTGCACTAATCAAATTTATGTGGTGACGGCTTGGAGCGATCGCTATCGTGCAGTTGTGCCTCCTCATTGTCATCTGATCGTAGATATTCAACAAGGGCCGTTAGTGGGCTTTGCTCAAGGATTAACGTACATTCAAACCGACTGGGTATTGCTGTTGGCGTGTGATCTACCTCGATTGCGGGGCGAAACTTTGCAATCATGGACAGCCGAGTTAGAGACAATTTCACCCGATACGATCGCGCTGTTGCCCCACAGTCAAAAAGGCTGGGAACCGCTCTGCGGATTTTATCGCCGTCAATGCTTATCTGAATTGCAGCAGTTTATTGATCAAGGCGGACGATCGTTTCAATCTTGGTTAGCCAATCAGCAGGTTCAAGAATTACGTTTAGAAAACCGAGAAATTTTATTCAACTGCAACACTCCCCAAGATTTAGAAGATTTTAGTCGTGACAATCGCTAAACTCAGAAGCGGCGAGTTTGTGAGATAGCTGTGACCCAATTTCTATTAGTGACGGATTTAGATAACACTTTAGTCGGCGACGATCGTGCCCTCGACAAACTCAATCAACGCTTAACGCAATGTCGTCAAGTCAACGGCGTAAAGCTGGTTTATTCAACCGGACGATCGATCACGTCTTATCAGAAACTATCAACCGAAGTGAACTTACTAGAGCCAGATGTGTTGATTACCGCCGTCGGGACTGAGATTTATTACCCCGGCAAGGTTTTAGACCAGAAATGGACAACCCAGTCTTCAGCCGGGTGGAATCGAGACGCGATCGTTGCGATTACTCAACAATTTCCTCAGCTTGTGCCGCAACCAGAGTCTGAGCAGCGTTCTCTTAAAGTCAGCTTTTTGCTTGACGCAGAAGACGCGCACATTTTGCCAGACCTCGAAGCCAAAATTAAGCATCAAGGCGTTGACGCTCAACTGATTTACAGCAGCAATCAAGATCTCGATATTCTGTCTAGCCGAGCTAATAAAGGAAACGCGCTCGCTTATATTCAGCAAGTGCTAGGGTTTGAGTTCGATCGCACGATCGCGTGTGGCGATTCGGGCAACGATATTGCACTCTTTGAGCAAAAAACTTTGGGCGTAATTATGGGCAACGCTCAACCAGAATTATTGCAATGGCATCACAAAAATTTGAGTGACGATCGCTATCTCGCCCAAGGGTTTTGTGCCGCCGGAATCTTAGAAGGCTTACAATACTTCGGCTTCCTACAATAGAAGTAAGACCGTCTGCACTCTAAACTTCATCTTCATGATTGGCTATCTCAAAGGAACGATCGCAGGCATTCAAAAAAGCAGCAAGCACGTCACCCTCACCCTTGAGGTAAATCAAATTGGCTATGACCTGCAAGTCGTGCCGCGATTGCTGCAACAACTTCCTGAAGTTGGGGAAGACGCTCAAATCTTTACGCATCTCAATGTGCGAGAAGATCAGGTGACGCTGTTTGGGTTTAGCTCATCTGCCGAACGCGATCTGTTTCGGCAACTCGTGAGCGTCAGCGGCATCGGCCCGCAACTGGCGTTAGCCTTGCTCGACACGCTGGGACTGCAAGATCTCGTTCAGGCGATCGTGACGGGCAATACACGCCTACTTTCTCGCACTCCCGGCGTTGGCAGCAAAACCGCCGAGCGCATCGCTTTAGAGTTAAAAACTAAACTTGCCGAATGGCGACAACAAGCAGGCATTGCCATCGCCCCCGGAGCCGGGCCTGCTACTAATATTCTTGAAGATGTCGAGATGACCTTACTCGCATTGGGTTACACCGATCGAGAAATCACTCAAGCCTTGCAAGCCGTCGGACAAAGCACCACGCTCTCAAAATCAGATGACGCTGAAGCCTGGATTCGTCAAGCGATCGCGTGGCTCAGTCAATAACCAATGCCCGTAGGACACTGATCTCTTCTCTAATTAGTGCCTGAAATCTTGCGTCTCCTCGAAGGGTTTGAAAACTCAATTCGGTGGTCGCCATGCCTTGAATGATACAGCGTGACAACTGAATAGCTCGATCCAAATTCTCTAAGGCTTGGTCAAGCTCTCCCTGGAGCGTGTAGGTGCAGGCTTTGCCATACCAAGCGCTGGCATTGCGATCGTTGATTTTTAAGCAGTTGTCAAAACTGACCAACGCCTCAGCATAGCGGCGCAGTTTATTGAGAATTACGCCTCGATAGTTCCAAACATAGTCGCAGTTCGGTTTGATTTTTAGCGCCATATCCACATTGAGCAGAGCCGCTTGCTGGCGATTTAGACACGAAAGTGCAATGCCCCGGTTATACCAGGCTTTGTGGCTATCTGGGTTGAGCGCCAACACTCGATCGAAGCTAGCGATCGCTGTTTGGTAGCGAGAAAGATTGAGCAAAATTTTGCCGTGATTCTGCCAGGTGCGATAGTCATTTGGCTCAAACTTGAGCGCTTGACGAAAGCTGGTCAAGGCTTCTTCAGGGTGACCGAGTTTACCCAGCGCGAGACCTCGCCCCTGCCACGCCAGCGCCCACTGAGGACGCAGGACGATCGCCCGTTCAAAATTGACGATCGCGTCTTCATAGCGTCCTAGCTTTTCCAGCGCATATCCTCGGCAAACTAGTGCATCAACGTTGTCAGGCTCAACCGTCAAAATCTGCTCATATTTAGCAGCCTGCTGTCCATAAGCCATGAGCAACCCTAACGATCGCCCCCAGCGATATCTAGCCTCCCGCGATTCCTCAAGTTGCATATCGCGCTGTCTTACGCCTCGCCTGGATATCGAGCCGCTAACAGAGATAGAAAGCGTTCATCTTGCCGGAGTGGGTCAAAGTCGGCGTTGGCTTGAGCAATCTCACGATATTCACGAGGGTTGAATTCGAGCGCACGTTCTAGGTGCTCAAACGCCAGATCTAGTTCGCCCTGAATGGCGTAGCAACAGGCTTTGTTATACCAGAGGGTGGCGGTGTTTGGCTTGAGTTCTAAGGCTTTGTCATAGCTGGCGATCGCCGCTTCAATGTGCCCCAAGTGATAGAGGGCGTTGCCTCGGTTTGTCCAAGACTCTTCAAAATCGGGCTTAAACTCTATCGCTTTGTCGTAGCTGGCAATCACTTTTTCAAGCTGACCCAGTTTGCGAAGAGCCAACCCGCGACCATACCACGCCCAATGATAATCAGGCTTAAACTCAATGGCCCGATCGTAGCTATCTACCGCTTCTTGATAGCGCCCCAGGTTTCTCAATGAGATGCCCCGGTTATACCAGGCCCAGTAGTAGTTTTGCCTGAATTTGGTCGCCTGGTCATAGCTGTGGATGGCTTCTTCATAACGAAAGAGTTCATCCAAGGCGTTGCCTCGGTTGTTCCAGGCTTCTGGGAAACCGGGTTGATAGTCAAGGGCTTGGTCGTAGCTGGCGATCGCCTCCTCGTATTTTTTGAGGTGATATAGAGCGTTGCCCCGGTTATACCAGGCATCAGAGTAGTCGGGTTTTAGATCGAGAGCAGCTTCGTAACTGTGGATTGCAGTTTCGTAAGCTTTTGTCTTGTTTAGATACAGACCCTTCTGAAAGAAGAAGGTCATCTCAACGTCTTGGGTTTGGCTCATCGCCTAAGTTTATCTTACCTAAAGTGTCTTCGTTAAGATTCCCAGGACACGGTGCCGATTCCCACCAATGCAAAGAAAATTTATAAAATCGGGTGAAGAAAAAGCGAGGAAAGCTTAATTTTTCTCAAATCTAAAGATTAGGAATTTGGTTGACGTGAATTTGAGCTTCTACCGTTAAACTTCCCGGTTCGACTTGCATGGTTTTGATTTGCAGTGAAACCCCTTCTAGTTGAAAATACGGTTGACGAACGAGTTCTTGAACTTTGCTCAGTAAGACGATCATGAAGGGAATTGAAACTCCCTGTCCGGGGGCGCAGCAGAAGGTTTCTAGCAAAATTGGCTGGGTGTCAGTGCGAGGGCACGCAACGGCAGCGAACGTAACTGAGCGGGTTTCGCCCACTTCGCTTATGCTGATTGCTCCACTAAAATGAATTTTTCCAACACTTTGCAAACGCATCTCCAGGGGGAAGTCTAGGGCGATCGTCACTCGTTTTCCTTCAACATCAAGTTCTACAGGAGGCAGATTACTTTTCACATAATCTGAGTTTAAAGCTTGATTAATATCTGCTTCGGTGAGAACAATTCGTGCGGTTGTATCGACGGGTTGATCGAGTTTTATATTTCCTAAAAGCGCACTCAAAGGGTTAATTGAAATCTGGTTTGTGTGCAGTTCTACTGACTCTAAACGAATGTTTTCTTGAATAGTTAATCCTTGCCCTTCTACCACAACAAAATCTACTTTCCCTTGAACCACTTTTAGGAGATCAGTTTCGATACGCACCCCTATATTTTCAGCTTCGTCTAGTTGGCTAGACAGTCCGAGTTTGAGTGCTTCTGAAAGGGCTTGCTCTTCTAATTTAGGTTGATCTGACATGGGTGGCTGCCTACATTCGTTGTATTGATTACTAGTCTATTAATGTATAACCAGCTTAGTATCTGCACTGTGGGGGAACAGCGTTTTTTTGTTAGGAATGAAATGTGAGATTAATCGAGTGACGATCGCCACGAAAAACACTTTTTGATCAGCGTTCTAAATAATTAAAAAGTATCTATAGGAATAGACCGAGATAGAAGTTATAAAGATTAAGTATTCCTAAAGTTAGAGATTCTAGAGTAAAGTCGAAAAAGCGAGACTGAAAACGGACACTAAACCTCTCATGCTTCTGACGATTAGCACCACCCATTCTCCAGCAACCGACTTAGGATATTTGCTGCACAAACACCCCGATCGTTGTCAAACTTTTGATTTGTCTTTTGGGCAGGCACAAGTTTTTTATTCAGAAGCAACGGTCGATCGCTGCACAGCCGTTTTGCTGTTAGAAATCGATCCGGTACGATTGGTGCGAGGTAAATCGGGTTTTTCGCTGGATCAGTATGTCAACGATCGCCCTTATGTCGCGTCATCTTTTTTGAGTGTGGCGATCGCTCAAATATTTGGCTCGGCGCTGTCGGGTCGAAGTCACGATCGCCCCGATTTGGTGACTCGTGCAATTCCGCTAAAGGCAACGCTATCGATGGTGCCCTGTCGTCAAGGACAGAATTTTTTGCATCAGCTATTTGAACCTTTGGGATACACTGTTAAGACGACACAGCATTCGCTAGACGAACAGTTTTCTGAATGGGGCGAGAGTCGCTATTTTAGCGTTGAGTTAGATGCAAAAATACAGTTAAAACAACTATTGAGTCATCTTTATGTACTGATTCCGGTGTTGGATGAGGATAAGCACTATTGGGTAGGAGAAGAAGAAATTGAGAAGCTGTTGCAACATGGAGACGGATGGTTAGCAACACATCCTGAGAAAGTGCAGATTACGCGACAATATCTCAAACGAGAACGGACTCTTACACAAGCTGCATTAGCTCAGTTAATCGTTGAGGAAACACCTAATTTAGACGTTGCTGAAGACACTCACAATCAGGAAGAAGCTGATATTGAGAAATCGGTTAGTCTAAATCAGCAACGACTTGAGATGGTTACGTCAACGCTAAAACAGTGTGCTGTGAAACGAGTCATTGATTTAGGATGTGGAGAAGGAAACCTTCTGCGAGTTTTAGCAAAAGACAATTTCTTTGAGCAGATCACTGGAATCGATGTCTCGTATCGATCGCTCGAAACCGCCCAAAAACGCCTTGACCAATTATTGCTAGGCTCCAAACAGCGAGAGCGAATTCAACTCATGCAAGGGGCGCTGACTTACCGCGATCGCCGATGGGATGGCTATGAAGGCGCAACCCTGATCGAAGTGATTGAACATTTAGACTTGCCTCGACTAGCAGCCCTTGAGCGCGTAGTTTTTGAGTTTTCTCGCCCTAAAGTCGCGATCGTCACCACGCCAAATGTGGAATATAACGTTAAATTTATTGCCCTCGCTAATGGCACCCTACGTCACAAAGATCACCGTTTTGAATGGACTCGGCAGGAGCTTCAAACTTGGGCAAATCGCGTTGGTCAAGAGTTCGGATATACCGTTAGGTTTGAAGGAATTGGCAGCAACGATCCGATCGTCGGTTCACCGACCCAAATGGCAGTTTTTGAGCAATCAGTCCTATGAAATTAACCGTTCCTGAACTTTCTTTAGTCGTGCTGATTGGCGCATCGGGTTCTGGTAAATCGACGTTTGCCCGCAGCCACTTTTTGCCGACCGAAATTATCTCCTCGGATACGTGTCGCGGACTGGTCTCAGACGACGAAACGAACCAAGATGCCACCCGCGATGCGTTTGATGTGCTGCACTACATTACGGCAAAGCGACTAGCCGCTGGAAAGCTGACTGTGATCGATGCCACCAACACTCAGGCAGACGATCGTAAAACGCTCATTAAACTCGCTCGTGAATATCACTGCATTCCCGTCGCGATCGTGCTGAATTTATCTGAGAAACTCTGCCACGATCGCAATCAGCAACGCCCCGATCGTGCTTTTGGTGCTCATGTAGTGCGTCGTCATGTACAAAATATTCAGCGATCGTTGAAAGGATTACAACGGGAAGGATTTCGTCACGTCCACATTCTGTCAACGCTAGAAGACATTCAATCAGCAAGGATCGAGCGTCAACCTCTGTGGACTAATCGCAAACACGAACACGGGCCCTTTGACATCATCGGTGACGTGCATGGATGTTGCGATGAATTAGAAGCGCTGTTGCAAACGCTGGGATACGATCCGATACCCACCGCAGAAAGTCGCCAATTTGCGGACTTTGCCAGCTATCGGCATCCGCAGGGACGAAAAGCTGTTTTCTTAGGAGATTTGGTCGATCGCGGCACCCGAATTCTCGATACTTTAAAACTCGTTGCCAACATGGTTGCTACGGGCGATGCGCTCTGCGTTCCTGGCAATCACGACTCCAAGCTGCTGCGAAAGCTCAAAGGTCAAAACGTTCGAGTTAATCACGGGTTAGAGCAAAGCCTCGCCGAAATTGAGGCGTTATCAGAGGAAACTCGATCGCCCTTTGTGCAAGACCTTCAAAAATTTCTCGATTCGCTCGTGAGTCATTACGTGCTAGACGAAGGCCGTCTGGTCGTCGCCCACGCTGGCATGAAGCAAGCCTATCAAGGACGCGGTTCGGGGCAAGTTCGAGAATTTGCGCTGTATGGAGAAACCACCGGAGAAATCGACGAATTTGGGCTGCCCGTTCGCTATAACTGGGCATCTGAATATCGGGGCACCGCAATGGTAGTCTATGGACACACGCCGATTCCCGAACCTGTTTGGCTAAACAACACCCTCAACATTGATACGGGCTGCGTTTTTGGCGGAAGACTAACGGCGTTGCGCTATCCCGAAAAACAATTGGTGTCGGTTCCTGCCGATCGCGTCTACTGCGAACCGATCCGACCGCTCATCGTTCCTCAAGCCGCGGGTGAATTAACGCCTCAACAAGAAGTCGATGGCGTGTTAGACATTACCGATGTGTTGGGCAAACGGATCATTTCCACCCGATTGCAGCGCAACATCACGATTCGAGAAGAGAACGCGATCGCCGCTTTAGAAGTGATCAGTCGATTCGCCGCCAATCCAAAATGGCTGATTTATTTGCCGCCTACCATGTCGCCCGTCGAGACTTCCACTCAACCTGAGTTTTTAGAGCATCCTGCCCAAGCGTTTGCCTATTATCGCAAGCAAGGCATCGCCCAAGTGGTCTGCGAAGAGAAACACATGGGGTCACGAGCAGTCACGATCGTCTGTCAAAACATCGAAGCTGCCAGCAAACGCTTTGGAGTCACCGATGGCAGTGTAGGCATCTGCTACACCCGCACCGGACGGCAATTTTTTGACAACTCCGCCCTAGAAGCCGAATTTTTGACCCGCGTACAAACCGCCCTCTCAAATAGTGGCTTTTGGGAAGAATTTCAAACCGATTGGGTGTGTCTCGACTGCGAACTGATGCCCTGGTCAGCAAAAGCCCAAGGACTTCTGCGAGAGCAATACGCTCCGGTTGGACGGGCAGCACGAGTTGCGCTCACTGATGCCGTGGCGCTGCTCAAACAAGCCCAACAGCGAGGCGTAGAGGTCGAGTCTCATCTGCAACACTATCAGCAGCGATCGCACCTCGCCGATCGCTATGTAGCGGCTTATCGTCGCTATTGCTGGTCAGTTAACACGATCGCCGATCTCAAGTTGGCTCCCTTCCACATTCTCGCCACCGAGGGAGCCGTGCATCTAGACAAAACTCACCTTTGGCATTTGCACCACATTGCTAAGATTGCTCAAGCCGATCCACAGCTATTAATAGCAACCGCCTATCAGGTTGTGGATCTGAACGACCCGACGAGCCAAGAGGCAGGAGAAAATTGGTGGCAAACCCTCACCCAGCAAGGTGGAGAAGGAATGGTGATCAAACCACTGGATTTTGTGGTTCAGCGCGATCGGGGCTTAATTCAGCCTGCGGTGAAGTGTCGAGGTCAAGAATATTTGCGAATTATCTATGGCGCAGAGTATTCGATGCCTGCAAACTTAGAGCGATTGCGGCAGCGTGGCTTGTCGGCGAAGCGATCGCTGGCGCTGAGAGAATTTGCCCTCGGTGTTGAGGCACTAGAACGATTTGTTGCCAAAGAGCCGCTCCGTCGCGTTCACGAATGCGTGTTTGGCATTCTGGCACTAGAAAGCGAACCCGTTGATCCTCGTCTTTGAGCCAAGCCGAGATAGTTCAATCCGACGTAGGGCAGTTTCATTGTCGCGAGAGACTTTACCCCTCCCCCAGCCCCTCTCCCACAAGGGCGAGAGGGGGACCAGAGCCTAATTTTCTCCCTTCTCGCTTCTCCTTGGGGAGAAGCGATTATCTTGAATGTCCGGGAAACTATGCCAATGCAGGAACAGGGTTGGGGATGAGGGTCTTCTCTTTATTACCTCATATTCATGCGGCTCTCTCGCTAATGGTAAAGTCACTATCGGAGAGTTATTCAAGGGATTTGACTGATGAAAGCGCAGGTATTTCGGGGAGTTGACCAACTAAGTTATGAAGAGGTGCCACTGCCAGAGATCGGAGCAGATGAGGTTTTAGTGCAGGTTCAGGTCGTAGGCTTGTGTCAGTCGGATATTAAGAAGATCAAATATCCGCTTTATGAGCCGCCGCGAATTTTTGGACACGAGACTGCTGGCACGATCGCTGCCATCGGGTCTGAGGTGCAAAAATGGCAGATGGGCGATCGTGTCGTCGTCCTACATCACATTCCCTGTATGCACTGCGCTTACTGCCTTAACGAAAATTTCTCAATGTGTGAGGTCTACAAAAACATCACGACCACAGCCGGATTTGCGCCCAGCGGTGGCGGCTTTGCCGAGTATGTGAAAGTCCCCGGTCACATTGTTCGCAACGGGGGACTGATGATCATTCCCGACGATGTGACCTTTGAGCAAGCCAGTTTTGTAGAACCGACCAATTGCTGTTTAAAGGCCGTCAAAAAAGCGCAAATTGCTCCAGGTCAAACCGTTTTGGTGACGGGTGCAGGCCCGATCGGACTCATGTTCATCATGTTGGTGAAATATTTTGGAGCGCGGGCAATCTCCACCGATCTGATGCCCTCTCGGATGGAAAAAGCCCTCAATGTCGGAGCCGATGCCGCATTCGATGCTCGTGACCCAAATCTAGTGAATAAAATTCACTCACTGACTCAGGGCATGGGCGTAGATGTCAGTTTGCTGGCGGTTCCCAGTGACAAAGCTTTTTTTCAAGCATTGGATTGCACTCGTAAAGGCGGCAAAATTCTCTTTTTTGCAGAGTTTCCTGATGAGTTGGAGATTCCGATTAATCCCAATATTTTATATCGCCGAGAAATTGATTTGATGGGCAGCTATAGTTCGTCTTATCGAGTGCAATCACTGGCGGCAGAGATTGTGTTTAACCGTCGAATTGATGTCGATGCGCTGATCAGCGATCGCTACCCGCTCAAAGATTTGGCAATGGCGGTCGATCGGGCAATCACTCCAACGCCAGAAACCTACAAAATTCTGATTTTTCCCTAACTGTTTGAGTTATAGTTCTCGGAGATTTTAAGATATTTTCCTAGGTCTTGAAATCTCTGACTCGAACCCATTCAATAAAGTCTCACCGAAGGATTTCTCGTGACCTTTCAAGAGTTTGCTTTCTTTTTGATGTCGATCGCCGCAGGCACAGCCGGACAGTTTTTTTTAAAGACAGGAGCGCAAAAGCTAGGACGAGTAAACACTGGAAACTTTCTGGGTCACGTCCTTAGCATTGCCACAACGCCTGAACTTTTGATCGGTCTGGTTTTCTATGGGGTTGGCGCAGTTCTCTATATCTTGCTGCTGACTCGTGTGAAACTAAGCGTTTTGGGCCCGGCGGTGGCTCTGCAATATATCTTTGCCGTTCTGATGGGCAAATTTATTTTTGACGAGCCAATTCCGCTGACTCGCGTTGCAGGTATGGGGTTGATTATTTGTGGCGTTATTCTTTTAATCTCACGAGATTAGAGCGGCGGTTCAGTTCTAAAACCTATTTACAGAAATTGCTTGAGAATGGTAGCCGTTGCGTCTGCGGTCTTTGCCCAACTAAATTGACTGGCTCTGTCGAGGCTGAGTTGACGTAAGTGGGTTCTCAAGTTGGAGTCGCTACTGACTTGGCGTAGAGCATCGGCGATCGCTCCCACATTATAGGGATCAACCAACAGCGCGGCTTCTCCCGTGACTTCTGGCATTGATGACAGATTTGAGGTGATCACCGGGGTTCCACAGGCCATAGCTTCTAAAATCGGCAAACCAAATCCCTCCCACAAACTTGGAAACACGAGCGCGATCGCTTGATTTAACACGATCGGCAACTCGTCATAAGGGACATAACTCAAAAACTTAACTTGCTCGGTCAAACCCAAGCTAGCGATCTGATTCACTAAAATTGGAGTGTGGCGCTGATCAGAGGGCCCTGCGATCCAAAGCTCGTAACTAGAGTGATTGGGCAGTTTTGAAAAGGCTTTGATCACTCGTTGCAGGTTTTTATAAGCATCATGGCGACCCAAATATAAGAAATAATTGCGCGTTGGTAAATCTAAACAGCGAAAATGATCAGCATCATAAGCTAAGGGAATCACCGTGGTTTTTTTAACGGAAATGTCAAAGAAATTTATGGCATCTGTTGCAGTCGCTTCAGAATCACAAATAATCTGTTCGGCTTGAGATAACACCTGAGGAACATAATATTTGAAATAAGGCGTTAGAGGAGATGAAGCCCTTGGAAACCGAAGCGGAATCAAGTCATGCAATGTGACCACATAACGAAGATTGGTGAAAAGTGGAGCTTCAGGAATGGGAGAAAATAACAGACTCGCTTTCAGCTTTTTGTAAAGGTTTGGTAGCTTAAGTTGAGTCCACAAAAGCCGTGAAAGATGCCCTTTACTTCCTTGATCGGGGGTCAAATTATCAGGAATTGAGTAACAACGATGATCAGGAAAACTTTGCGAAGTTAGCAATATCGGGTTTAAACTTCTCAAGCCAGGAAGTAAATTTTTGGCATAGACGGTGTGGCCTGTGGGTTTATCTGCTAAAAAAGACAGGTTGATGAGTAGCTGATCAAACACGACCTGAACAATTTACGACATTAGCAGTTTATAAGCTTTTAGCGTTTCTCTGGCAGTATTTTCCCAAGAATAGCACCTCGCTCGATCGCGCCCCTTCTGGATCAACTCATTCCGCAGGTGAGAATCGCTGACCACCCGTAAAATTGCCTCTGCTAAACCAGTCACATCATTTGGCTCAACAAAAAGCGCCGCATCGCCTGCAACTTCAGGCAGTGAAGAAGTGTTTGCAGTGACCACGGGTGCGCCTAGAGTCATGGCTTCTAAAACAGGCATTCCAAACCCTTCATAGTAAGAAGGGTAGACAAAAACATCCGCTTTAGAATAGAACAAAGCAACTAGCTGATCAGAGAGATAGCTCAAATGATGAATTGATTTTTGGTAGGGCGATCGCGCCATTCGCTCAAAGATTGGCTCATATAACCATCCTTTCTGACCAATTAATATCAGGTCATGATCAAGGCGGTATTTTTGCTTTAAATAATCGAAAGCTTCTATCAGATTAATAATATTTTTGCGAGGCTCGATCGTGCTCACAAATAAAATATAAGGCTTTGAAAAATCGTAATGGATAGACTCTTTTGGCGAACAATTAAAGCTAGGATCAACGCTATATCGACTTGCTAAAGGAGTTACACAAATTTTGTCAGGATTCACTCCTAGATAATCGACAATATCGTTTTTAGAACTTTGCGAGATCGTGAAGATTAAATCTGTCCACTGGAGACATTTTTTAACTCGCTCCGCATAAGCGCCAACCGTCGAATTTGTGTAGTGAGGATAGCGAATAAACGTCAAATCATAGATAGTCATCACTCGCTGACTGTGCCGAAACGGAAAAACAGTGTAGTTTGTTCCATGCACAATATCTGGAGCGCCAAAACAGCGTTCAAAATAAGGAATGAATAAGCCAGGAAATTGAACAAAAGAATTGGTTAGTCTGACCGGAAACGGAAATAATCGGAGGTTTGAATAACTTCTAAGATGTTCTGGAAACGAAAGATTACCCTTCAACCAGTTTTTTAGCCCTGGTTGATAAACTACATCTAGCTCAAAAGCTTCCTCAGATTTCAAGCTCTCTAATGCCTGAACTAACCCCGCAACATATAACCCGATGCCACTGGGTTTTGGCAACAACGGAGTGGCATCGATCGTAATCTTCAACATCGTTCAAAAAACTTTCTGATCAAGTCACCATTCTAGGCTTTGCGGTCTGTCAGTTCTTTGAGATCGTGGTCAACCATCAACTCCACCAACTGCTCAAACGGATATTGAGGCTGCCAGCTTAATTGCTTACAGATTTTGTCGATCGAACCGACCAATTGCACGGCTTCGTCGGGTCTATAAAAAGACGGGTCAACCGAAACATAGTCTTGCCAGCGCAGCCCAACACATCCAAACGCACACTCTACAAGCTCTTTAACCGAGTGCGTTTCACCACTGGCAATAATGTAATCGTCGGGCTGATCTTGTTGAAGCATGAGCCACATCGCATGAACGGCATCTTTGGCATAACACCAATCGCGCCGCGCTTCTAAGTTGCCCAGTTTTAACTCACTTGCCAGCCCTAGTTTGATCCGAGCGGCTCCCTGCGTAATTTTGCGAAACACAAATTCTGTGCCTCGGCGAGGCGACTCGTGAGTATAGGTGATTCCACAGCAAGTATACAAACCATACTGCTGGCGGTAGTTGATGGTCATCCAGTGAGCGTAGGCTTTAGCGACTCCATAGGGGTTGCGAGGACGGAACGCTGTTCGCTCAGTTTGAGGAGACTCGTCGGGCTGGCCAAACACCTCACTGCTCGAAGCCTGATAAAACCGTGAGCTAGGGTGGCAGCGACGAATCGACTCTAACAATCGAGAAACTCCCAAAGCCGTATATTCTGCCGTGAGTGCGGGTTGAGTCCAAGAGATGGGCACATAACTTTGAGAAGCCAGATTGTAAATTTCGTGGGGCTGAGACTGTTCGATCGCATCCATCAGCGAACATTGATCGAGCAAATCGCCAGAGAGAATCGTGACTTCGCCAGAGAGATGACGAATGCGATCGACCTTCCCAGAGCTAGAGCGACGAACCAGACCAAAAACTTGATAGCCTTTGCTCAAAAGAAGTTCAGCTAGATATGAACCGTCTTGACCTGTGAGTCCTGTGATGAGAGCTTTTTTTTGCACTTTTTTCAAGTTTGCTGAACTCTACTTAGCTGTTTACACATAAACGTACAACATTCAGACCTCTTTACCAAAACTTCAAACTTGGGCGCGATCGACCTTCCTGTAACAAATCCGCATGAGGGCAATGCCGTGCCATGCCTGTACAAAAAGCGTAGGGGCATGGCAGGCCGTGCCCCGTCGGATTGAACGATCGACTAAAAAGCCAGAAGTTTGTGCGCTTTGCGATCGCTAAAAATTTGGTGAACTTCCTGTATATGAAACATCCATTCATCAATGGGCTTGTGCTTAAGAACATTGATTCTGTGAGCAATCAGAACGTGCCAAAAGTTTTCGTAAAACTCAAAAATTTCTGGAAAGTGCCCTGGATTCACTCTATAGAAATGCTCCTTATTATAGTTAATCATTTCAGTTTCTTCTAGTTGTCTTCCTAGATAAAGCTGATGCAATTTGGCAATTTCAGGAAGCCCTGTTGAATGCCATAAGTGAGCTGATTTTTGGGAGGGATACTCTCTGAACAATCCCACCACTTCTTGAATAGCTAGAAATTTCGCCCCGTTCTTGAGAAAGCGTAGAAATAGTTCATAGTCCATTGCAAACTTAAATTCAGTATCTACGTAAGCACCCGCCTTCTCGAAGATGCTTCTTCTCCAAAATGTACATTCTTGGGGAATAAAGTCGCTCAAATAAAAATTTTGCTCTGAGAAAGGTCGATAAGGATCGCAGTGAAGGAAACAGCCGTCTTCGTCAATCGAATGCCTTTGCCCGTAGAGAACGTCAACGTCGGGGTGCTGATTGAAGTAGTTTACAACGGTGGCAATAGTGTCTGAGTTGGCGTAGCAATCATCAGAATTGAGATAGGCAATAATATCACCACTGCAATACTTAAACCCTTTATTTAAAGCATCTGTTTGACCTTCATCTGCCTCAATAATTGTGGTGTCGATTAATTCTTGATATCGCTCAAGAATCGATATCGTTTCGTCTGTTGAGAGACCATCTACCACAACATACTCAATGTTCAAATAACTCTGGGCTACAACGCTGGCGATCGTTTTCTCAATGAACTTTCCCTGGTTATAAGAAGGCGTAACGATACTAACTTTTGGAAGACGATCATTCTCTGTCATTGTTCTTTGTCATACTCAAATCTTGAATGCTCTCACGAAGCTTTGCTAACTCATCGAGAACAGTGACATTCAACTTTTCGTTTGATTGTTGATGCTTTACATCAATGACGATCATATAAATGTGAATTAATTCGTCTGCTAGCTTTTGAGCAAGTTGACTTTGCAGTTCTAAATGGGTTTTCTGAGCCTCCAAATTATTTTGACGAATCCGTTTTAGCTCTTGATGAACTTCATTATGAACTTCATTTACTACTTCGCTTTTGATTCTTTTATATAGAGGATTTGTCAAAGTTTCGTAAACGGGTTGAGCAACTCTTTTCAGCACACTTCGCCCCTTCCGAATTGGAGTTTTGAGGACGATCGCATTAGCAGCAACCCACCAAAGAAAAATTTTGGTGATTGCTTTGGGAGAAATCAAACTTTTCCAGTGCCAGTATGACCAGAAGCTAATTTTGACTAATTCGTTGATGAACTGCCGTTCCTGTTCTGGTTGGGTTCGATCCAGTTTCAACGTTTGATCTAACTTCACATGAGAGTAGCAGAAAATCCAGTGGCTCGGAACAATGCCAATCTCACGACGCAGCATATCGTTGATTTCGGTACAAACGGCGAGTCTTTGTCCTAGAGTTTTGTTGGTCTTATACAGTCTTGAAGCGGCTAGTTTTTTAGGCAAATAGTAGAATTTGATGTGCTTTCCATAACGCAACCACAACTCATAATCCATGCAGTAGTCTAAGGCAACATCTAAGTTTCCATACTTCTCGACTAAACTCCGTCGGAAAAACACAGCAGGCTGACAGAGATAACAGACTCTAGTGAGTCGTTTATAGTTCCAAGCTTCTGTTGGATAAGGCTCAATCAGGCGATCGTATTCATCAATATAATCGGCGTTTCCGTAGATAATTTCTACCTCTGGATGCGCTTCAAAAACTGCTTGAACTTGCCTAAAAGCACCTGAATAGTAAACGTCATCGGAGTTGATCCAGGCGATGATCTCGCCCTTAGTCATAGCAAGGCCTTTATTAACGGCATCTGACTGCCCGCGATCGGGTTCCGACACCCAGCGCAGTCGATCTTCATACCGCTTCAAAATCTCCACCGTTTCATCTTTACTGCCACCGTCACAGATGACATACTCAATATCAGCATCTTGTTTTAAGACGCTCTGAATGGTGCGTTCAATGAAACGACCTTGGGAGTATGAAGGGGTAATAACGCTGAATTTTAAGCTCACAGGTGATGAAGGGTGTTGACGAATCGAAAAAGTACCTGAATGAGTATATACTATGTCAGTCTATTCCTGTGCGTCTGCTTGCGGACAACTTCCGAAAATACTTCGAGATATTCCTGCACCATTTTTTCTGATTCAAACAGTTTTAGCCGTTCGTAGCCTTTGTCAATCAAATTGATCGCAGTAGCTTCGTTACGATCAATTTGAGATAAGCAATCTGCCAATTCTTCAGGGTTTTTTGGATCAAAATAAATCACGGCATCGCCTCCGACTTCTGGCAGGCTTCCCGCAGTACTCGACAGCACTGGTTTACCAAAAACCATTCCTTCCAAAATAGGAATTCCGAAGCCTTCGTACAGCGACGGAAAGACCAAAAATTGACATCCTCTCCAAACTGATTCTAGTTGAGCTTCACCCAAGTATCCGAGAAAATGAACGCGATCGCTCAGTCCAGCTTCTGCAACCATCTCTCGAAGCTTTTGTTCTTCCTGCTTGAGTGCCCCGGTGAAAACTAGATTCAGCGTGTTGTCTGGAAAATTCTTCTGATAAATTTCGTAGGCAGCCAACAGCATTCGATGATTTTTGTGGGGCCAATAGTTAGCCGGATAGAAGGCATAATTGCGATCGTCCAACCCCAATTCCTGAAGATTTTCCATGACAGTTGCTGGGTCTAAACCTGCCCAACGATCGTGAACCGAGATATGAATAACGGATAATTTCTCAGCGGGCGCATTCAGCTTGGTCAAAAAAGATTGACGGCTAAACTCTGAAATGCAGATCAACTTTTGAGCGACTTTCAGTAGATTACCGAGAAAGAGATCTCGCTGCTGCCGTTCTTCATCGGTGAAAAAACTGGGGTAGTCTAAATGCTGCAAATCATAGACAATCGCAACGGTTGGAATACCCTTCTCTGCGGAATTTGTGGCTGAAAAAGGACAAAAAAGTAAGTCAATTTCGTACTCTTTTAGCAGAGATTTCTTTGGATAAAATCGTTTCAGCTTGCCTCGAATTTTACGCTTTACCTTGTTTAGAAACCGAATAGCCCTAAGATCGCTAGGCGGAGAATCAGCAGGCGGAGCTGAAGAGCCAATCGGAATACATTGGGTGTTGGCAGTCTCATACTCCAGCAGTTCTGCATGATTCCAAGGAGCCGTGAGTAAAAAGAACCTATATTGGGGAGCCAAGGTTTGCAGTTGCTTAAAGAGAGTCAAGACTAAGACTTTAGAACCTCCATTTTCGCCATTTGAAAGCACAGAAAGCATATCCACAGCAATTCTCAAAGATGATTTGGTGCCCATACCCTCACACACCGATAGTTGATGTTAATAACTAATGGTCGCTACATCTGCAATCAAGATCCTTTACCTGTTCCCTGCTCAGATATTTTCACCCAATTACGGTTTGTAGCCGATCACTCCGTAATCTCCTGACCCATAGAAATGCTGACCCAAAATCTCTGCCAACTCTACCCCGATCGCCTGATATTTCTCAACAATGTGGGCACTTTCGGGGTGAGGGCGAAGCTCCATGATCTGCACATTTGTCAATCCCTGTTGCTCGGCGATGAACTTCATTAAAGAAGCAGGCAGAGGCTTGAGATGGGTCGGGTCAAGATAAAAATTGTGGGTGCTGACGAAAAAGTTATGGGGATTTGGCGTTTCAAAAATCGCCAATCCTCCAGGTTTGAGCACTCTGACCGTTTCCCGAAACAGCTTCATGAGAACTGGAAAAGGGAGATGTTCAATAATATGAAATCCGGTGACTGCACCCAAACTACCATCGGGCAAGCTCTCCAAATATTCAATCAGATCTCCTTCTGCAACTTCCAATCCTCTCGATCGGCACTGACCAACCATGATCTGATTAATATCTAAGCCTCGCGCTTTCCGTCCAGCTTCTTGAAGCAGCTCTAGCCACTCGCCGCGCCCACAGCCGACATCCAGAATTGCAGAATCATCGCTGCCGATATTTGCGGCTTCAACTAACGGGAGATACACCTCCAGCCGTCTCGAAATTTCTTCGCGGCTGCCTCGATAGTTGTCTTCAAAAACGGCATAGAACGTATCAAGAGAGCGTTCTTCATCTGCGGTTTCCTTGAGACTAGCGTTGAGAGAAGAAAGTTGAGAATCAAGAACGGCTAAATTCTGAGACGTTTCTCTTGATTCCATTTCTAGAGCAGTCAATTGTTTGCTGAACTGCTGATTCATTCTCAAAGATTCTCTAAGCGCTTCAACTAGAGAAAAGTTGATAGCTCGTTGTTCTTTGAATAGAAATGAGTAGAGTTTTAAGGCAAATTTCTGAAGCGGTTGGCTGATGTTGAATGGAAAATGATTGAACCGAGTCGGAAGCGCTGTGCGAATTTGAGATTTGGACTCGGCGTTGTCGAGCACTGCTTCTAGATGGCTGACCGTGGCAGTGCTGAGGTGGTCCCCCAAGTGGAGTGCTTGGGTAGACTGACTGTCTGTCATTTCGCCTACGCTAACTAAAGCACTTGAGGAGTCACTCTCAATCGGGGTGGCTGCTGGCAATGTCGTGTTCATGGCTGGAGATCCTGTTGGAGTCACAGA
Organism: Phormidesmis priestleyi ULC007; assembly: GCF_003003695.1. Classification (NCBI taxonomy): domain Bacteria; kingdom Bacillati; phylum Cyanobacteriota; class Cyanophyceae; order Leptolyngbyales; family Leptolyngbyaceae; genus Phormidesmis; species Phormidesmis priestleyi. Next base: position 16,630 of record NZ_PVWG01000021.1, on the reverse strand, counting down.
GCGACCTTGTAAGCAAGCCCTCACCTGCTCTGGGGAAATGGGTTGATGGGAAGCGATCGCAAACAAACTGGGAGCTGATCGCATCTGAGCGATCGAAAACTTGCTCAACAGACTGCCGCCCGGATCAGCCGGATTGCCAAACCAGAGCAGAACATACTGAAACTGCTGCTGCAACTGTCGCTTGAGACTTTGGGGAGACTGCTCATTAATATGCATCAGCATTTCGTAGCGAGTCCGGGGTTCGATCGACAAATAAGCCCCGACTGAAGCCGCAATTTTTCTTTTACGCGGGTAGTCGTATTTGTAGTACCAGAGGTTGGGATAGGTGTGCAGAATAAACAGTCCGTCTGGGGTGAGATGCTCTGAAACTCGTTGATAGAGTTGATCGACCTCCGCGACAGAAAGATGCTCGATCACATCGGAGGCGATCGCCACATCGTAGTGACCTTTGAGCGGGGCAGTGCAGACATCATCACACTGAAACTCGACGTTTTTTCTCAGTTCTGGTTCTCCAACGAAGCAGTTTTCTGCCAGGTCGATCGCAGCTTGTGAATAATCAATTGCGGTGACAGTGAAACCTTTTTGAGCGAAGTGGTAGGCAAGTTCACCTCGTCCGCAGCCCAAATCTAGAAATCTGCCCTGGGTCTTGATGCCTGCGATCGCAGCCACTGCCTGAAGTCTCGGATCTGCGAGTTTTTTGCCCTGGTATTGTTTGTAGGAGTCATAGCCGCCACAGTCCAAGGTGTAATAGTCGCTGGTGTAGGTTTGGCGAATGGTTGTACTTTCTCTCACCGAGTCGTGAATGCCCTGACTGACCTCTGCCAAATACTGGTCAGAAACTTTGATCAACAGTTCACCTGCATAGCCAGGAATCACCCCATAAAACTCTAGAACGCCTGCATAGCGGTAGAGAAAATCACTGACAGCGGTATAGTTTTGAGGAGTCCAAAAATAGCCATCCACTAAAACATAATGGGCTTGCTTGATAGCCAGTCGCAAATCGTGGAACGACCCAGCCCCGTCTTGCTGACCATCGACATGGATCAAGTCGTAGATGCCGCCCGGAAACCGATCCATCTGCTGACTGTCGGCAATTACAAACTCTGCCCTAAAGGACTGCGTAATTTTTTCTGCCCATTGGACTGCGCCTTTTGTGCCGCCAAAAGTATCGGTATCTAGATCAATGCCGACAAAGGTTGCTTCAGGACTGCCCTGCAAAAATGCCGCAGCAGAATAGCCAAACCGCACGCCGACTTCTAAAATTGAAGTGGGCTTCAGAACGTGGGCGATCGCCCATTTCAACCGATAATACTCTAACCACTCATCAAATAAATGAATTAGCGGATCTTGAGGATTCGCCGTGTCTCGAAAGTCGTACGTTGCCTGTTGAAATTGCTCAATAATCGCTTCAAACATGGGCCTGCCTGTAAATCTTCACAGTTGGGTTAAGGTTTACAATTCCTCCCCAACGACTTGCCTCTTTGTCACAAAGTATTTTCAAAACCGCAGTGTTGTGGACATAAGCTAAAGCACGCTCAAATTGCCCTTCACCATATCCGCTATCTGCAATTCCAATTGTGACCGTATATTCGCCTTCACTCAATGGCACTTGAAACTGAAACCGCACGTTGATAGAAGTGTTTTTGCTGACCTGTCCAATATGCTGATCCATGTTGAAAGTGTGATCAACAAAGATAGTTGCTCCTGTTTTATCTCTAATTTTGAAGCCAACGATCGGGTCGTCAAAAGCTTGAAGAAACAAAATGTTGATGGAGACTTGAACGAATTGCCCACTGACGATCGACTCAGTAGGGCGATCGTCAGCATCTAACAGTTTAACTGACTGAATTTTGACTTCAGGAGTGACCACCGCAACCTCTTCCTCAGAAGAGTCATTGATCAATTCCAGCGAGGCGCTAAGAGGAGAAGTTTGAATCTCTAACGCATCAGGACGGGTATCACTTCTCTTGAGCAAATTTGCTTCATATAAATCCAATACTTGTCTAGGTGTGGACTTCAAAATTACGTTTCCTGACTCAAACAAGATTGCTGAGTCGCAGAGCTTATAAACAGAAGTAGGATCGTGAGAAACGAAAAGTAGTGTCGTCCCCGAATTTTGCAGTTTTCTGATTCTTTCAAAACATTTCTGTTGAAAGTAGATGTCTCCAACAGCTAATGCTTCATCGACAATCAAAATATCAGGATCAGAACTCACCGCTACTGCAAACGCCAGGCGAATAAACATCCCGGTTGAGTATGTTTTGACAGGGTGGTTAATAAAGTCTCCAATATCTGCAAATTTAGCGATATCGTCGAATCTATCTTCGATTTCTGCGCGACTCAAACCCAAAAGTCGCCCGTTAAAAAATACGTTCTGCCGCCCCGTAAATTCTGGGTTGAAACCACTTCCTAGTTCGAGCAGTGCAGAGATTCGACCTTTGACTTCTACGGTGCCAGTGGTGGGCGTTAACGTTCCAGCAATGATTTGCAGCAGTGTACTTTTGCCGGCCCCGTTTTGCCCAACAATTCCTAAAGTTTCTCCTTGACCAATTTCTAAACTAATATTTTGCAGTGCCCAAAATTCGGTTGCTCTACTTCTTCCGGGCAGCAAAAGTTCTTTCAAGCGATCGACCGGACGATCATACCGCTTAAAACATTTCGAGACATTTTTGAGAGAAATAGCCATCTCACCCATATCTTGCCGTTCATCCTCACGATCACACCGCGGTATTTAGCCGCTTATCCTTTCAGATTAGATTACATCCGCAAAGGCAGGACGCAACCGCTTAAACACAAATAAGCCCACACCAAAAATGGCCAAGGAAAACACTGAAGTCGCTGCCCATTGTGCCCAGTGGTGAACTTCTCCAACTAATACTAAGTCGCGGTAAACTTCGACGATCACCGCCAAAGGATTTAACCAAAAGACCCAAAACCGCACAGACTCTGGAATCAGCGAAACCGGGTAAATAATGGGGGTGACGTAAAACCAAAGATTGAGAATAACGCCGATCGTCTGCGGAATGTCTCTCAGAAATACTGTCAGTCCAGCCGTAAGATACCCCAACCCTGCGGTCAGCAGCAATTGTGGCACCCAAACCAATGGAAGTAACCAAAGTGTACTGTGAATCGTCTTAGCCGTAAATGCCACAAAGGTGATCAACGCCATCAAGCCGAGCGAACTCTCGACAAAAGCGGATAAAACGGGCACCAGAGGCAGCAAAACCAGAGGGAAAACCACTTTTTTGACCAGGTTAGGCTGTGTAATGACAGAGGTAGATGACTGCATAAGCCCGATCAAAAAGGCAGTCCAGGGAACTAGCCCCGCGAATAGCCAGAGTCCGTAGGTAAAGTTGTTGGCAGGTAGCCCCTTAATGCTGAGTTTTACCTGAAGCACGATCGAGAACAGATAGGTGTAAACCAGTAGTTGCACCAGTTGGTTAATCAGTGACCACAAGTTGCCCAAAATCGAACCCTTGTAGCGAGCCTCTAGATCTCGTTGTACAAGCGTTTTGAGTAGGTCAAGCTTCGTCCACCACGGATGACGGACGGGAAGCAACCGGATAGCGTTGCGGGCAAATGCTTTGACTGGTTTCAACAAGTAATCGTTCCCCTTGGCTGAAGCAACTCTGCTAAATTGTGAGTGGAGATGCTGATCAAATCGTGAATTTATCTGAACTACAAATAACTAGATTTGCTCAAAATAACTAGATTTGCTCATCTCCTTAATGGTAGACAGGATATCAGGTGATGGCACGCTTAACGATACTTTGTAGGGCTTGAGCGATCGCCTGTCTCTGGGCAGCATCATATCCCCAGCGTTCCAAAAAGCTTTGATACTGCCCCGCCCCAGATGCAATGCTCTCTAACAGACTGTGAGTTTTGGTTTGAACCTGTGCAAGCTGAATTTGTTGAATCAGGTGAGTGGTTCGCCGCTGTACTCGTTCTGACCCTTGCGCCATGTCTAGATTTTGATTGCGTGTATGGGCAAGAATCATCGCGGTAGACATCGCCAGATTTTTCACCAGCAATTCAGATACGATTTCTGGCGACGATCGCAACCCCTCCACCACCACAGAAGAAGGATGATCTGCCAACGATCGCGGGTCAGTTAAATAAGTGACGAAGAACCCTCGTGCGCCATTTTCACTGGCAGCCAATGCCGCGATCGTCCGTTCAATTTCAGGATCAGACAGGCTCCCCTGCTCCATCTCAGCCAAAAGAGATTGAGTCAGCTCAATGGCATCTTCAAAAGAAATCGCGTCAGGAACTGGAAAAGTCACGTCGATCGTCATCTTTTTTCAAGGTCTACGGGTATGATTGTACTCAATTATGGCGATTATCTCTTCTAAGAAACAGCCATCAGAGCCAGACCGCTCCAATGCCCAGTTGGAGGATCTCTCTTTGCCCTTGCAGATCTCTGAATCGGGTCAGCGCCGCAGACAATCTGGGGTTGAGTTGGTGCGCCCAGAGTCAGAGCCAGAAGAACACGGCAAACCCGAAGAAGGGCTTCGACCTCAGAAGTTGAGTGATTATGTGGGGCAAAAAGACTTAAAAGATGTCTTAGATATTGCGATTCAAGCGGCCAAAGTTCGCAAAGAGCCATTAGACCACCTGCTGCTCTATGGGCCTCCAGGTTTAGGCAAAACCACCATGTCGCTGATTTTGGCCTCTGAGATGGGGGTGAATTGCAAAATTACCAGTGCCCCCTCTTTAGAGCGTCCTCGTGACATTATGGGCTTGCTCGTGACGCTGCAACCGGGCGACGTTTTGTTTATTGACGAAATTCACCGTCTGCCCAGAATTACTGAAGAGTTGCTCTATCCGGCAATGGAAGATTTTCGGGTCGATATCATTGGGGGCAAAGGGCGGAGTGCCCGAACCCAGTCGATTAAGCTTGCCCCTTTTACCTTAGTGGGGGCAACGACCCGCGTTGGAGCCTTGACTTCACCCTTGCGCGATCGCTTTGGTCTGATTCAAAAACTCCGCTTTTATGAACTCAACGAACTGGCGTACATCGTTCTCAGGACAGCATCTCTGCTGAATACGCCGATCACGACCGAGGGTGCCTGTGAGATTGCCCGTCGCTCTCGTGGCACACCCCGAATCGCCAATCGCCTGTTAAAACGAGTCAGAGACTACGTTCAAGTCAAGGCATCTGGAGAAGTGACTCAAGAAATTGCGGCAGAAGCGCTGGAATTGTTTGATGTCGATCCATGTGGGCTGGATTGGACTGATCGCCGCCTTCTGAGCTTTATGATCGAGCGGCACAATGGCGGCCCTGTCGGACTTGAAACTCTCGCTGCCTCAACTGGGGAAGACTCGCAGACGATCGAAGAAGTCTATGAACCCTATCTGATGCAAATTGGCTATCTCAGCCGCACCCCGCGTGGGCGCATTGCGACGGCGGCGGCGTGGAAACACCTGGGCTATCAGCCCCCCGACAGTCAACTTTCTCTCATGTCGTGAATCTGGAGTGATCGAATGCGTGGCTTGCTGCTGAAATCTTTTTTGGCTTTTTTGGCTTTTTTGCTGGTCGGGCTGATCGGGTTAGGTATCTCTCCCGTTTGGGCGGCTGAAGAAGTCGCTCCGTCTCAGCCCTCGGCGATCGATCTGTTTGAGCAATTGGGGGTTCTCAGAGAGCAAGCGTTTGAAGCAACAAATAAAGGCGATTTTGCCACGGCTGAGGGCTATTGGACTCAAATCATTGATCGCTTCCCTGACAATCCCGCTGCTTGGAGCAATCGAGGCAATGCCAGAGTTAGCCAAAACAAGCTAGATGACGCGATCGCAGATTTTAACAAAGCGATGGAGCTTGCCCCCAGTGCCCCCGATCCGTATCTAAACCGAGGTGCGGCTTTAGAAGGCTTGGGCAAGTGGGAAGCCGCGATCGCTGACTACAACCATGTTTTAGAGCTTGAGCCGAACGATCCGGCAGCCTACAATAATCGCGGCAATGCTGAAGCGGGTTTGGGCAACTGGGAACGGGCGATCGCTGACTTCCAAAAAGCCTCCAACCTTGCACCCCAATATGCCTTTGCCCGTGCGAACTATGCTCTCGCTCAGTATCAAATTGGGCAAACTGATGAGGCAGTCCGCACGATGAAAAACTTAGTTCGCAAATATCCCAAGTTTGCCGATATGCGGGCAGCCTTGACTGCGGCACTCTGGGTGCAGGGCAAGCAGGGCGAAGCCGAAAGTCAGTGGGTGTCTGCGGTCGGACTCGATCGCCGCTACAAAGACATCAACTGGGTGAAAACAACTCGTCGCTGGCCGCCCAAAATTGCCACCGCGCTTGACAAATTCTTAAACCTTCAGTAGCAGTTAAAGGCTTAAAGCCTCGTCAACTCAAAAACTTTTTCAGGCGTGAGTTCCTGCACGTTGTTTAAAACGACATCGGCTCCTGCTTGAAAGAGGGTGTTGACATAATGAGTTTGCTCGGCGTTTTGTTGAACGTGGGGTGGTAGAACTCCGACTGCGATCCAGATCCGATCGGGTTGCAGGGTTCGCGATCGCTCGATCGTAACCATATCCGCGACCGTATCTCCAACATAAATCACTGGAGTCATCTGTTCAGGCTCATTCTCAAGCCGTTGCACACTATCCAGTAGTCCGGCAGGGTTAGGCTTGCCCGGAGCATCCTCCATCGCGATTAAAACAGGAGATTGCAATCCCAATCGCTTTTCTAGCACGTAATTTGCAGAGGCCCTCGTCGCTCCGCTAAAAAAGCCCCAGCGAATTCCTGATTGAGTCAGCGAATCTAGATAGGCAGGTTCTAAAAGCAGAGGCTCAGCGCAGATATAGCCCGTCCAGTGTTCAGAATCAGTGCCGCGATATTTAGACTGAAAGAATGTTACTAATTCTTGATAGTTGAGATCGATCGAACTGCGTAGAGTTCCCTGTGCCTCAAAATATCGATACACTAGCTCCTGAGATGCCTCCCAGTCGTTATTCCATGCCCCTTCTGACTTGAGGAGATCGATTTCTTGAGAGGTCGGACGATAGGCATTTTGAGTAAAACGTTCCACAGTGTCAGCTAGAGCACGACGATAAGAACCACTGACATCCCGCACAACGCCATCAATATCAAACACCACGATCGCCGCTAATCTCTTCAATTCGGCATCCAGTTCTTGATTCAACACGCCTCTCTCCCAATGATCCAAAATTTAGTAATCTCTCCCATCTATAGAACAGTACGATAGAATAACTGATTGTAATCAAGCTTGGGATCGCGCTGGAGGTTTTGGATTGTCGAAGTTTATCTTAAAGGTTCTTTGGTTAGATGAGAACGTCGCATTAGCAGTCGATCAGGTGGTTGGTAAAGGCACGAGTCCTCTAACTTCTTACTTTTTCTGGCCTCGTAATGATGCCTGGGAGCAACTCAAAACTGAGTTAGAGAAGAAACACTGGATTGCTGAGGTTGACCGTGTTGAGTTGCTCAACAAAGCAACTGAAGTGATCAACTACTGGCAAGAAGAGGGCAAACGCCGTCCGATGGCAGAAGCTCAGTCGAAGTTTCCAGAAGTGACGTTCACCGGAAGCGCTTGAGTTTTGCCTCGTGGCAGAGCTTGAGTTTTAGATTAGTCGTCTAAATTAAATTAGCTTAAACAGCCCCGATCGTGAATGCCACAGGTTGGGGCTTGTTCTATGATTGGGATTAAATGGTTTTTGGCTCCCAAATCAGGCAAAATGTAAATAAAATGAGACTTTTATAATGATTTAATAATCTAATTACAGATCTTCAAGCCTCATTCTGAGAATTCTTTAACGATCGCCATTTATTAGGTAGGTAGCTTCATGTCTATGACCATTGCCCCCGATCAGGTAGAACGGATTGTTTGGAACCAACATCAAGATCCTTTTGAGGTGTTGGGGCCGCATCCAGTAGAGCGGGATGGCAAAACGGTCTGGGTCGTGCGAGTTTATCAACCTACTGCTGATGCTGCCTGGGTGATCTTGCCCGAACAGCGAGAAGAATATCCAATGCAGTCGGTTTATCATCCCCACTTTTTTGAATGCACGATCGACACGCCCGAACTCAGCAATTATCAGTTGAGAATCAAAGAAGGGGATCACGATCGCGTCATTTACGACCCCTACGCATTTCGCTCTCCCTTTCTAACTGACTTTGATGTTCATCTATTCTCTGAAGGCAACCATCACCGCATTTACGAGAAACTGGGTGCCCATGCGGTTCAGGTTGATAACGTTAAAGGAGTCTACTTTGCAGTCTGGGCACCTAACGCCCGCAGCGTCTCAGCGATTGGCGATTTTAACCACTGGGATGGACGCAAACACCAGATGCGGCGCGGTAAGACTGGGGTATGGGAACTTTTCATTCCAGAGCTAGGAATTGGCACTCACTACAAATACGAAGTTAAAAATCAGGACGGGCATATCTATGAGAAGTCTGATCCCTATGGGTTTCAGCAAGAGCCGCGACCCAAAACTGCGTCGATCGTCACCGATCTAGATTCCTATACGTGGCAAGACCAAGACTGGATGGAGCGTCGCCGCAACACTGAGCCTTTGATGCATCCCATCTCGGTCTATGAGGTGCATATCGGCTCTTGGCTCCATGCGTCTTCTGCCGAGCCTGCCAAACTCCCCAACGGAGAAACTGAACCCGTCGTCGTGGTTTCAGAACTCCAGCCCGGAGCGCGGTTTCTCACCTATCGAGAACTGGCAGAAAAGCTGATTCCCTATGTTAGAGATCTGGGGTTCACTCATATCGAGTTGATGCCGATCGCCGAGCATCCTTTTGATGGTTCTTGGGGCTATCAAGTCGTCGGTCACTACGCCTGCACGTCTCGCTATGGCACCCCCCAAGACTTCATGTACTTTGTGGATCAGTGTCACGCCAACGACATTGGAGTGATTGTCGATTGGGTTCCGGGTCACTTTCCTAAAGACGGTCATGGTCTGGCCTTCTTTGACGGCAGTCACCTTTATGAACACTCTGATCCTCGCAAAGGCGAACACAAAGAGTGGGGCACGCTCGTTTTTAACTACGCTCGTCACGAAGTTCGCAACTACCTGGTTTCTAACGCGCTCTTCTGGTTCGACAAATATCACATTGACGGAATTCGCGTGGATGCCGTTGCGTCGATGCTTTACCTTGACTATTGCCGCGAACCCGGCGAGTGGGTGACGAATCAATATGGCGGTCGAGAAAACATTGAAGCCGCAGACTTTTTGCGTCAGATGAACCATACAATTTTCAGCTACTTTCCGGGGGTGCTGTCGATCGCTGAAGAATCCACGTCTTGGCCGATGGTTTCGTGGCCCACCTACGTTGGTGGCTTAGGCTTTAACCTGAAGTGGAACATGGGCTGGATGCACGACATGCTCGATTACTTCAGCATGGATCCATGGTTCCGGCAATTTCATCAAAACAACGTCACGTTTAGCATGTGGTATAACCACAGCGAGAATTTTATGCTGGCGCTTTCCCATGACGAAGTAGTGCATGGTAAGAGCAACATCATCGGTAAAATTCCCGGCGACGAGTGGCAAAAGTTGGCAAATATGCGCTGCCTTTATGCCTTTATGTTTACTCATCCCGGCAAGAAAACGCTGTTTATGAGTATGGAGTTTGGGCAGTGGAGTGAGTGGAATGTCTGGGGCGACTTGGATTGGCAGCTTTTGCAATCTGAGCCACACCAAAAGCTCAAGCATTTTATGGAAGCTCTCAACACCACTTATCGCAGTGAACCCGCTCTCTACACGCAAGATTTTGCAGAGCCAGGGTTTGAATGGATTGACTGTAGCGACAATCGGCATAGTGTGGTTGCGTTCATTCGTCGGGCTAAAGACTCTGATGAATTTGTGATTACAGTTTGCAATTTTACCCCGCAGCCTCATAGTCACTATCGAGTCGGTGTCCCAGAAGCCGGGTTCTACACAGAACTCTTAAACAGTGATGCTCGTGAGTATGGCGGCAGCAATATGGGTAACTTGGGAGGAAAATGGACTGAGGAATGGAGCTATCATGAGCGACCTTACTCGATCGACCTCTGTTTGCCCCCGATGTCTACGCTAGTTTTGAAGCTCGATCGGGCAAAAACTCAAGCGGCACTCAAAGCGCAAGGCTAATCACAAGGGTTGCCTGCCCGCCCCGGACGGTTTTCTCCAGTTCGCATGGCTCCAAGTAATGTTGAGACGATAACGCACCGCTTGACTTGACTGTTTGGGGCAGAGAGCGTAACCCTTCCTAGACTCCCCTTTACTTCACCATAATGGCTAAATCGAACTCTGTAAATTTCGTTCGATTTGAGTAAGGTGGTCTCCTCATTGAGTTGAACGCCTTCGCCCAAGCTGTTCCACGGCAGACTGTCAGAAGCCGTGAGAGTAGCTGGGTGAATTGCCCACTCGACTCTGCCGCCTTTAGATTGGAGGCTGACTTGTTGGTCAACGCCCTTTAATTTCGCGGTAGTTTGCGCTTGACGTAGAATGTCAAAAACTTGGCTTTGAGCGGTGTTTAAGCGCTGATGGTTGAGAAACGATATCCAAGAAGGTGCCGCGATCGCAAAGAGAATTCCAACAATAATCAGAACAACCAGAAGTTCTATCAGTGTGAAGCCTTTAGCTCTACTAAAACGATGGATATGGGAATTCATAGAAAAACTCTAAGCGCTGTGATCGTCTGGCTTAGAGTTCCCAAAAATTATCTTTAGTTTTGATTAATTGTGGATGCGATCGCTAATTACACGTGAGTTCGACGAGTTTTTTCGCTTCGTTCTCAGCGGCTTCTGCCCCCTAAATCCCCCAATTTGGGGGACTTCCAGCCAAAATTTTCGGTTCAAAGTCCCCCAATTTTGGGGGATTTAGGGGGCTTCCCGAATTCATCATCGGGGTGAACCACTTCTATCGATTCACGCTAATTACAGTCACCATCTTCTGCTGAAGTCATTGCCCCTAACAGCGTTGTAACTTTGACACAACGCTTAGGGCTTTTAAGTGTTGCGGCTTGAATCGTGATCGTATATGGCGTAGCACCTATGTTTGGATTGACATTGCCGTAGGTGTCAAAGATGATCGCGCCCTTATCGGTTTCAGTGCCTTTGTCTGGTTTTCCAGCGATCTTAATGGCTCCTGCCTTGATGTCACCATTCCCCAAAACTTGCCATCTTCCATCTGAAGTGTTGACACCAGTAATGACACCACTTGGGGTTGAAGTGTTGTCAAGCACAGGAACGACGATTACTCTCGGCTGCTGATTTGTGGTGGTTGTGTTGTCAAAGACGATCGCTCGACTGACTTTGGTTCGTTTTGCATCAGCTTGAGCCGATCGCAATATTTCAAACACTTGCCCTCGTGCGGTTGAGAGGCGTTGGCGGTTTAGAAAGCCCACCCAACTTGGGGCAGCGATCGCAAACAAAATGCCAGCCATGATAATGACAACTAGCGCTTCGATTAAGGTGAAGCCTGCGATCGATCGTTTTGAACGGTTCCTCTTTTTCATGTTCCTTCTCTCAGTTGAGGCACGAAAGCAGCAGATGACTAAATTCTCTTGTCTAAAGAGCCGCGTGTCATCACACGGGTTTGCATTGAAATAGGAACATTACTCGTAGTGAGCGGAAGTCCCGGTCTTCCAGCCGCGTTGCCTTGCAGGAAAATAGAAACCTCCTGGTTTAAGTTGCCGTTGCTTTCTGCACCTTTGACACAGACATAAAAGCCTCTATTGTCAGTCGAGCTTGGCGTGAGTACGTATCCAGGCGTGACTGGGTTTGTGACTGGAACCGATGGACAAACAGCATTGGTAGTAAGAGTTCCGTTGGGTAAGCCTTGTTGATCGACAGATAAGCCTTTTTGATCCACAAAATCGACGAGTACCTGAGTATTGCTGCTGTTAGAAATTGGGGTTCCTCTGGTTGGAGCTTCTTTGCCTTTGGCATCAAGGGGCCAACTCATGAAAGAGACATCACCGCCTGCTGGAAAACTCCAGCCAGATGTCACTTTGTCCTTGGTGTCTGCGCTATAGATATATTGAGGAAGTTGATAGCGCTTAATTCTGGCTCTACCGCTCCAGGGTTTGTCATTTTCCTTCGAGTCTAAGGAATAAACAACTAGCGTATACATTCGACGAGAAACACAGGGAATCCCACTAATCGGAATGAGCGCCGCATCCTGCTTTGCCTTGTCTTGCTCGGAGAATGCTGTGGCGTTCTTTTGACAAAGCTTGTCAATGTCTGGAGGTAGAGGATCAACACGCCAAAATGCCAGGACTGGAAGATTGTCAGCCCCGGCAGTAGGCAGATATTTAAGTAAGCCTGAACACGTGCTACCCGATGGATAGCTATAAGCGCTATTAGTTAGACAGTTGCCATCGTAGACATAGACAGCTTCACGCAGATCGCGCCCAATATAGTCGAGTGCCATCTGCATTTCGCGCTGGGTGTCACTGCGGGCAGATTCTCGCTGGCTAGTCTGCAATAGCTGCACCACCAAAAAGAGCAAAATGCTGGTAATAACGCCGCCAATAAACATTGCGACTAAAAGTTCTATCAGTGTAAACCCTGCTGATTTACGCCTCTTAGAAGATAGACGGAGGCGCTGACTTCCTTGTTTAAACCATTTTCTAGCCATTGTTTTTCAACCTGATTCAAGCCTTCTGATTATGTGTAAACAAGTGATGTAAGAACCTCTAGCACTGTCCTGCACCAGCAGTTGGGCAAAGCTTCCTGTAAAGATCTAAGTTTTTGCTGGCGTTGCTGCGAACGATCGTGGAGTATTGCACCGCCAGAGGGCGAGTTAGTTGGTTTCCAAGCCCATTAGTGCCCTTTAAGCTAGCTTGCGTTGTCTCAGCTTTGCTGCCGATTAAGTTAGGTTCAGCCACGATCGAGTAGACTCTAACCCCCATCACAAATCCTTCAGGAATAGCGCTGCCTGTCACTGGGTTTCCATCACCATCAAGCCCAGTGCTGCGGAAGGTTTGCATCAGAAAGTTAGGTTTGCAGTCATTAGGATTCTCAGGATTGGGATCGGTGTTGATCTGGATGTATTCACCCAGTGCGGGTGACTCGCCATTATCTGGATTTGTTTTACAGCTCGGATTCACAGTTACAAGACCACTTTTGGCACTGGTGGGGGCAGGAACACTATTGGCAACGCGAATGTTGTCTGCACCGACAGGAGGTAATAGCTTGATAGTGGCTTGTCCCTGATCGACAAGCGTGCGGACGCGATCGATTTCACCTTGAGCGAGTTGTAAGGCTTGTTCGGCTCGGCGATTTTGAACACGGGTGCCTGTTGCCCAAAAGATCGGAGGGGTGATGCTGACGAGCGTGATAGAGACTACCACGATCGCCACCAACCCTTCGATCAGGGTTAGACCCTGATCCGATCGTTGCCTAGAGGCTGCTATTTTTTGGGTCAGACTCAAGCTGAAGCTGAGGGCAAAACCGGGAGCAAGCCATTTTTTTGTAGGTGTTACTGACATGTCATGCTCCTGATTGTTTGGGACAGTTGACTTCAGCAGGTTTAGGAGGACCAAAATTTGGATCTGCGACGGTTTTAGCAGCGTTGCAAAGCATGTTGATGTAAGGGTCGTTGACAGCAGGTTCGTTATAGAACTCGTTGCGGCTCTTGCTAGAGGTAACGAAACGAGTGGCAGCAGGGCCTGCCGGACTTAATTGCAGACCCACGTCATAACCCCAAATCCGAGCGGGGGCGATGTAGTACTTGATGTTCTCCTTACTGAGATCAGTATCAGTAATCTCCCAACCTTCAAGGTCATAGGGGGCGGTTCCATAGTTGCTAAAACTAAGCTGTAAGAAAGAGCCACTGAAGTTCAACGGGACACTGTTGTTCCATGTCTCAAGGAAACGCGGAAAGTTGTGTAACCCGCCATAAGATTGATCTTTGCGAGATGGAACAATGCCACTCACCACAGTAGCGTTAACTCTAGTTTGCTTGGCTGACATCAACTTTTCGCCATTGTCACTGAGCGGATAGTAACTATTAACACCAAACCTAGTTCCATAAAGGACAGGACGAGGTAAGGCAGGCTTTTTGCCCGCTCCAATGGTGGATTGAGGAGCCTCGATTAAAGGTTGACCTGCGCGAGAGATTTTGATGGGTGAGGTGAAGTCAGCCCAGTAGTTAGCGGCGGCAGTGAAATTTCGCTGAGGCAAGGTTGCATTAGAGGAGTTTTCGCGTACCCAATCCCAACTCACACTTTTACCCAGTACCGTTGGAACAGGTAACTCTTTCTGAGAAATGTTGCGGTTGTGGAATGAAGTGTAACCTTTGCCCGTGCAGCCAGGACCGAATAGCCCAGACTTAGCAGCGTCGCCATACTGATCGCGGAAATAATTTTGTCGTTGAGCATTATCAGGAAGAAGGCTGAAGTCAGCGATCGGACTTGCAGTTTTCTTGCTCAAGTCGGGCCCGACGAAGGTGTCAGCAATGCTGCCATCGCAGAAGTCATTCGAGAGGATACCAATGCTGTCTGCCAAAATTTCAGAAGGTCGCCAACGGTCTTTGGCTGAAGCCGAGAAGTTAGCGTAGTTAGTTGTTTTGCGTCCGTAAAATTTGCCCTCGTCATAGGGAGCGTTATCGGGCAACTGTTCAACAAACTCTTCTAACCGATCGCCTTTTGCATCTTCTGAGCCAGTTGTTTGATGAAGATTAAAGTCTCCTTGGATATAGACAGGTTGATCGGTGAAGAAGGACAACCCACGAATGTTTTTAGCGGATTCTAAGAGCGAGTCTTTGCGCTTGACCTCGGAGCCGTTGCGTAGGCGGAAGCCATGCACTCGCCGTTCAGGGTCAGGTCTAAAGTCTACTGCCTTGGTAGAAATGCCACTGGTGAAATCGGGATCTGTGGGCTTGGCTGGGTTTCTCAAGTCTGTGTCTGTGCCAACCGGACGGACGATCGCGTCTTCACGAATTGCATCTTCGCGGAAAGCATAGATGATGCCGCTTTCGGGCAACCAAACATCTGAGCCAATGCCACTGTTGCGGAGCATTCCTAAATCGATGTCAAGTGATCGCATCAGCATGACTTGGCGACCGTCAAAGAAGGCCCGATCGAGGAATGGAACCGCAACCTTATCGCCATTGGTTGACAAGATAATGTTTGGCGAAACATTAGGCCCACCGCTTACAGGTGGTTCAGATTTATTCAGTGGCGCTGTGTGAGGCAGGTTCCAACTAGCTAATGGCTGAGGAGTGAGGGCGATCGCTGACCCCAGCGCATAGTCAGCTACTGGGAATGGAGTCGTGTCTGTGTATGGGTAGCTGCTGAGTACAGGTGTCGCACTAGCAGCCGCGGCAGTAGGCGTAGGCGGCGAGACATTTAGCGTGTAATCGGGAGTTCTAAGGAGCGTTGAAGTGCCAACTACCTTAAACGTCACATCCCCATTAACACTCGCATCTTTGACATAGGCATCTTTGACATAGGGTTCTTCATCAGTTGTGGCTCTACTGTCGCTT
This sequence comes from Phormidesmis priestleyi ULC007, assembly GCF_003003695.1. Lineage (NCBI taxonomy): Bacteria > Bacillati > Cyanobacteriota > Cyanophyceae > Leptolyngbyales > Leptolyngbyaceae > Phormidesmis > Phormidesmis priestleyi. Next base: position 1,189 of record NZ_PVWG01000021.1, on the reverse strand, counting down.
TTTGCCAGAATATCCGCAGGTGTCGCAGCAGCTAAAACTTCGGCCTTTAAAACAGATCCGGGTTGCCTGTGATCGTAGATCGGAGTTCCTGGCTCTAATGCACCCGCTAACTTGTGATCTGTTTCTGGAAAGATGTAGTAGAGGGCAGGAAACTTAGGAAGCACCCATGCTCTCTTAGTGGGATCATCAGGGTTGTAGTTAGTGGTATCTAGAGCACCACATAGGCGAGAGAGGGCTAATCGATATCTACCTTCGTCTCCTACCGTTTGGCCCGCAGCATTAGGTTGAGTTAAACTGGCAAACTTAAAATCGTCTGGGTTACAAGCAGATGGCAATACGTACTTCTTGCTATTTGCTTGACCCACATAGGAGCCAAAGGCAGGAGAAGAACGGAAGCCAAACGCTCGATCGCGGCGAATCTGATACTTGAGCATGATTAGCTCTGCCATTCTCACCCTTGGATCAGTCATCACCTTGGCTAACGCTTCTTGAGTAGTAGGTAATGCGGTGAAGGCTGGGTCTTTCAACAAAATTCGTTGCTTTAGGGCACCAATCCAAGCCTCTGGAGGAACGTCTCTATAATCTATGTCCTTGGGTAGTCCGGTGAGTCCCGTTCGAGGACTGTTAGGGTCGTAGTCTCTACTGGCCATTTGACCCTTCGGCAAAACTTCTCCATCACTCTCGTCACCATTCATCAGCCCCTGAAGCTCCTCGGCTAACTGCGTTAGAACGAATGTGTTGTTGCCAAAGTAGTCATAATCATTATTTACGTTGGTCGGGTCAAACTTTTGAATTTGGTCGATGTTGTATGCCAAGACCCCGATCGTGCAGGAAGCCGTTTGCAGATAGGTTTTATCAGCAATGCTGAGGTCTGCGTAAGCCGTGCCTGATGTGAGTTTGGCTAACACTTGTCGCAGCTTAGAATAATTTCCCCACATGCTCAAGGCTGGGTAAGGATGAACGACTGCGGCCTTAGTCGGCTTAAGTGGAAACACCCCATCTGGATCTCCGGCAAAGTTAGCGAGGTTTTGCAGTGCAGTCCGCAATGGGCTAGTAGAAGTATTCATCGCAGTTTCAAACGCAGCCGCAGTGCCACTAGGAGCCGAAAACTCCAGGGCAAACGCATCTTATTCGGTCAGAATCTTGAGTAAGTAATTCTCATCCCAGCCTGCTCGCAGTCGCTTGTTCT
>NZ_PVWG01000020.1:0-75615 GCF_003003695.1 Phormidesmis priestleyi ULC007 | reverse complement strand
GCGGGGGATGGAATCCCGGAGTCAATCGGGTGAGTACTCACTGGAGCGTTTTATATTTAATTGCGCCTAGCTACTTACAGTTGATGGAAATGCTGGCAGTCGTTGAGCAAGAAAGCTTTGCAACTTATGCCAAAGTGCTTGATGACCATCTGTATATGCCTTTACAACGGGCTTACCGAGCAGCAGCAAGGCATTCCAAAGACTCCTTAGTCTTGCAAGCTGTACAACAACTCATGTCAAAGGTTGATGAAATTGCGGTACGAATTGTCAATCAAGTAATTCGGCTATACCCTTCATACACTTGTTACTCAGGGCTTTTGAGTGATTGCCATGTCCGCACCTCCAGCATTCGAGACGTTGAAATGTTTCAGGTTTATATGTGGGTGTGTCTGCTTGAAGGAAATCTAGCCGCGCTTGAGGAGGAGTTGTTTCCGCTCTGTGTCATGATCTATCCGTGCTTGAATGTGAGCTGGGAGTTAGCCAGACAGATGGTTGCAGGCTTGCGTAAAGAAACCAGAAATTGCCTGTCACCAGAGCAAGCAAGATACTGTGAACCCTACTATGAGAGTCTCACTCAAATGTTTTCGCTAGAAGTATTTCCAAACGCTTGAGTGCAATAATTTGGATGTACTTCATCTGTTCAGGAATTGCTATATCACTGTAAAAGGTGTGATGGTAACGAGGATTGTCTCGCTGCTCGATCGAGGCATAAAAGGCATCGAGATCGACGTGAACGGTCTTTCTCGTGAGGGCCCCAACTCCTTCATTAGTGCTTTGAGTATCGTTGAGTATCACAGCCAAACATGACTGCAAAGCGCCCACAAATAAGTCATGACGCTAACGAAAACGCGTCTCAAATTAATCCTGAAACGTTGACTTAGCGCGGTACTGACTAATACATTTTTGAAGTTGTTAACTGTTAAACGTTGTTCAAGAGGCAGTTATGGTATCCACCTTTAGGAAGATGTTCCCCAGAGTTAACTGCGGCATTATATATCCAGATTGAGAAGCTCATCGTCTAACACAAAGGCAGTCCAAACCGGGTAGGGGCTGCTTTTTATTGAAGATTTTTGGTTAGGAAACAAAAAATAGAAAGCGCGTAGTGATTTGACTGAAGACGATTTCGATCGCATGGCGAGTAGAGTCGAGAGCCTGAAGGAGCATAGATTTTAGAGATTTTATCGCCCTGACCTCCACAGAGATCGAGTCCGCCTTTCGTCTACCTGATGAAGTGTGAGAACGCCTCAAAACTGGGAATCCATCGGTGCGTCTTAAGCTGAGAGGCGGACGATGAGTTTTTAGATCGCTTGCTACTGCAAAACAGACAAAACTCGCCTAAACAGTTTATGAATGAAGTGATGGCTTTTTAGTTGTCTAAATGCACTGATGCTTTTGCAACTACGTCATCGTTATTCGCTGTTTACTAAGGCGATCGCACATGCAGGGATCACTGAAACGCATCCTCACGGGAGCGCTCTTTTTTATCGCTACGATGATCACGGCTGTAGCAGGTTATATGCTAGCGGGTTGGTCACTGATGGATGCCGTTTATATGGTTGTGATCACAACTTTTGGCGTAGGCTACGGCGAAGTCCATCCGATTACAAGCACAACTCTGAGGGTCTTCACGATCTGTGTGATTGTTGCAGGAACTTCCTCAGCCGTTTATATCGTGGGCGGTTTCTTTCAGATGATTACAGAAGGAGAAATTAATAAAGTACTAGGAGCAAGGCGAATGACACGCAGCATCGAAACGTTAGAACAACATGTAATCATTTGTGGCTTTGGTCGAATGGGTCAAATTTTGGCACGGAAGATGCTGGATGCTAATATTCCCTGCGTGATCATTGATAACAATGCTGAACGGATTGCAATGGCTGAATCGTCAGGTTATTTAATTCGGATAGGCAATGCAACAGATGAAGCAATATTACATACGGCTGGTATCGATCGGGCTAAAGTTTTGGCTACAGTTCTGCCCGATGATGCTGCAAACGTTTTTATCACATTAACCGCTCGTGAGCTTAATCCTAAATTAATGATTCTTGCCCGTGGCGAGTTGCCTTCTACTGAAAAAAAACTTCGGTTAGCAGGAGCCAATCAAGTGGTGCTGCCTGCTGCGATTAGCGCCTTGAGAATGTCTCACATGATTACTCATCCTGCCACTATGGAGTTTCTGAGCAATGATGATGGTCGCAGTCGTCTAAACGAACTGCTATCACAAGTTGATATTCAAGTCGATGAACTCGCGATCGTGCACAACTCTCCAATGGTGGGGGCCACGATCGAAGATATTGAAGTGCGCGGCAAAGGAACTTTTATTATTGTGGCGCTACGCAAAAGTGATGGCACCACGATTACCCATCCCAGTCAGGCGTTAGTTCTGAGTGAAGGGGATGCTGTGATAGTCATGGGGCATCGTGGAGATATTCCTCAGTTTGTTCGCAAACACGTCATTCGCCGACCTGGGCGGTATGCGAGTTCTCGGCTATTTCGCATCGATCGATAGTTAGAGTCTTTGTGACCTGCGGCGATCGCAACTTCTCTCTAGTTTGTAAGACATTGACACCGAGCCTTCTGTAAACTACTTATTTTTTCAACGTAGGATTCAGTAAGCAATATCAAAACTTATCAAACTCTAACTAAAAGAATGCGTAGTTTCTGTAGTAAGTTGTTCTTCTCTACGTATAAATACTGGAAAGCCCATAGAAAAGCTGAATATTTAGTATTAAAAACTTAATGAGAAATGCGTATAACTTCCAGAAGACAGGGGTTCTGGTGAAGAGTCGGCTAAGAATCATCAAAGCTAGTGACGATGGCATACAAACCCTGCTAGAAGTAGTAGAAGTTACACAGCACCTCAGTATGCAAGCAAGTTGAGAGTTAGCTGCACGTTATCTACAAATTTTATGAACCCAAAACTCGCAACTAGTCTATTTATCACGGCAGCCGCTATCACCGGAGCCTTCTCTCAAATCGCCCCAGCCACCGCTTTGTCATCGTCTAGCTCTGTTTGGGATAAGCCCCAACCCACCATTTATGGCAAAAGTCAAACTGGCTTTAACGATGCACCCTACCAGAAGTTTGTGCAAAAAGAAGGCGTTGCCATTCCTAACAGTGGGCAGTTTCAACTCGACTCTAGCAAGCTAGGGCTGAAATATGATTACAACGTGTCTGCTTTCTTCATCAATGAAGGTGCAGGCTACAGAAATCAGTTAGCGTTCACGTCAGCCGGGAAAACCAAGACCGAGGGGCTGCTGTTCAAAGACATCTCTTGCGCGGGTGCTGGCTGCATGGGTGCTTGGGGCGGTAACGCGCTCAAACTGGGTGACGGCGTAAAAGTCGGTGAGATTAAAGGAGGTTCTCAACTCGATTTCTTCTTACGCGCCGATGGTCTAAATCGCAAAGCAAAGGCAAGCGTTTTTGGCACTCAGACGATCCAAAACGCGGATGGGCTTCAGCACTTAGTCGCTTATGGCTTTGACAAAAAGTATCTGTTGCTGGGCTTTGAAGACCTTTATGGTGCTAAGGGCGCAACGGGCGGCAAGAACGAGAATTCCGATCGTGACTTTAACGATGCGGTTTTCTTGGTTGACATCGGCGAAAAGAACTTGACTGCCCTGGTTAAGCCTGTTCCTGAACCCTCGGTCACGCTGTCGCTCGTCGGGTTGGGTGCTGCGGGTCTGCTCTTACGCCGTCGTCAAAGCAAGGCTCAATAACGGTTCAGATCATTCACTTCTCACAGTTAGTCGTGTGTTTGTAGTCCGCAGCAGGTTGTTGCGGACTATTTTTCGTTATTTAGATCTTCTCCACTCACCTTGTTAGAGCCGTTCTCATTTGTACCCTTTGAAGAACCGCGTATCGCACGGTGTAAGCTAATGATCTGAGAGATTTGAGGACTGAGGGAACCGGAATGAGCAATAATTCTGCCGCGACAACTACGATTTCTTCAGCGATCGGCATTGGCGGCAGCGTCCGAGAACATCACTGGACTTGGAAAGATCAGCCCATCACGGGTGTCTATGAAGTCTTAGGAGAGGGAAAGCCTATTTTGCTGCTTCCGGCTCTCAGCAGCGTGTCTAGCCGCACCGAAATGCGAGGCCTGGCAGAATTGCTGTCTCAAAAATATCAAGTGATCGCGATCGACTGGGTGGGGTTTGGCGAGTCTTCGCGCCCTCATGTTGCTTACACGCCTGCCCTCTATGAAGCCTTTTTGCGAAGCTTTGTTCAGAAGGTCTTTTCTGAACCAGTGGTGGTCGTTGCAGCAGGGCACTCAGCCGGATATGTGATGGAGTTGGCAAGCCGGGCGAGAGGAAGCACGTCGGCTCCTTGGCGGTGGGTGGTGTTGGTTTCTCCGACTTGGCGCGGCCCTTTACCCACCGCGATGGGAGAACATCGCCGCCTCTACAAAGTCTTACAAACGCTGATTAACTTGCCTTTAGTGGGGCAGGCTCTCTATTTTCTGAACACGACTCGTGGGTTTTTAAAATTCATGCTTAGTCGCCATGTGTTTGCTGAGTCTGAACACATTACACAAGATTTGATTCAGCAAAAGTGGCAGACCACCCAACGGCGAGGCGCTAGATTTGCTTCGGCGGCTTTCGTGACGGGCGCTCTAGACGCAGTGAAAAAACGGCAAGATTGGTTTAACTGGTTTCAGCCGTTGCCCGTGCCAGTGATGATGGTGATTGGGGAGCAGATGCCGCCCAAATCTCGTGCAGAGGTGGAAGTGTTAGCCCATTTTTCAGGGGTTCAGGTTCACCGAATGCCGGGTTCTTTAGGGTTGCACGAAGAGTATCCCGAACAGTTGGCTGAAGGAATGTTGCCGTTTCTAGAGAAATATTGGTCTTAGTTTAGAAAGACTGTGCGCCTGACAAGCTACGATCGAACGGCTAGACAACAGAACTTGAGTATGGCAAAACAGGAAAATCCGCTCACTGGAGAAGCGCTAATTAAGGAAGTCTGTCGGCGGATTCGGGTTGCCCGCAGCTATTGGGATGCTCACAATAACGCTGCCTGTCGGGGAGAGCGAGAACGCGCGTTAGCCCTCTACGACACGCTGACGAAAGAACAAAAAGAGCAGATTCCGCAAGTGTTGCGGGTGTGGCTACGCTATCGCAGTGAAAAGTATTTCGGCACACATCGATCGCCGCCCAAGTCAAAACGAAAATCAGAGTAGCGACTACCAGAGTAGGAGAGTGTGCCAAATAAAAAGCAGCTATTTTTAGAAGATAGCCGCTTTTAGTCTAATTTCATTGCGAATCAGAATTAGATATCCAGGTCTGCCAGATTCATCTTAGAGCCGTAAGTTTCGATAAATTCGCGGCGTGGGGCAACTCGATCGCCCATCAGCACCGTGAACACGCGATCGGCTTCAGCCGCATCCTCAATCTCAACACGCTTGAAGGTGCGCGTCTCAGGGTTCATGGTGGTGTCCCAGAGTTGCTGAGGCATCATTTCACCTAGACCTTTAAAGCGCTGAATCGTGTAGTTTGCATTGGCAGGGAACTCGGCAATTCGGGCATTGCGTTCGCGCTCTGTGTAGCAGTAGTAGTGGTTGCGTCCGCGCTCAATTTTATAAAGCGGCGGACAGGCGATATAAATATAGCCTTGGTCAACCATCAAGCGCTGATAGCGATAGAAGAAGGTCAGCAGCAGCGTCCGAATGTGTGCCCCGTCTACGTCTGCGTCAGTCATGATCACGATGCGGTGATAGCGCAGTTGAGACGAGTCAAATTCTTCGCCCTTGATGCCTAGCCCCAACGCCGTAATCAGGGCTTGAATCTCGGTGTTTTTGTAGATTTTAGAGTCGTCAGTTTTCTCAATGTTGAGAATTTTTCCGCGCAAAGGCAAGATTGCTTGGAAACGCCGATCGCGTCCCTGCTTTGCAGATCCGCCTGCCGAATCGCCTTCTACAATAAAAATCTCAGATTCGCTGGGGTCGCGAGAAGCACAGTCTGAGAGCTTTCCGGGCAGAGTAGAAGATTCTAGAACCGACTTACGGCGAACGAGTTCTCGTGCGCGTCTGGCAGCTTCAGCAGCGTTAAACGCCTGAATTGCCTTTTCGAGAATCGCATCCGACACGGCAGGACGGAACTGGAGATACTCCGTCAACACTTCGCCGACTAGAGAATCGACGATGCCGCGAACTTCGGTGTTGCCCAACTTGGTCTTGGTTTGTCCTTCAAATTCTGGGTCAGGGACTTTGACCGAAATCACACCCGTCAAACCTTCGCGGATGTTTTCACCCGCTAGATTAGGCTCACCTTCCTTGATCTTGTTGCGCTTACGAGCGATCGCGTTTAGCGTTCTCGTCAAAACGGCTTTTAGACCTTCTAAGTGGGTGCCACCGTCGATCGTACGAATATTGTTAGCGAAACCAAGAATATTGTCGGTGTAGGCATCGACGCACCATTGCAGTGAGACTTCGACATGAACGTTGTTGCGCTCACCCTGCACGTAGATCACTTCCTCGTGCAGAGGCTGCTTATCGCGGTTCATGTAGCTGATATATTCGCGAATGCCGCCTTCATAGAAGTAGGTTTCGACGTGGGGCTGTCCGTCTTCTAAAGAAGCGGGGCGACTGTCGGTGAAGGTGATTTTTACGCCCCCATTTAAGTAGGCGAGTTCGCGGAGCCGTCCGGCGATCGTGGCATAGTCAAACTCAATGCCGACGACGAAAATTGTCGAGTCGGGCAGGAATGAGACAGACGTGCCAGTGCGCTCTGGTTCAGGACTGGGTTTTATCTTCAGTTCGCCGATCGCAATGCCGCGCTCAAAGCGTTGAGTATGGACTTTTTTCTCACGCCAAACCGTGACTTCTACCCATTCAGAAAGGGCGTTGACGACCGAGATCCCGACTCCGTGCAAACCGCCGGAGACTTTATATCCACCGCCGCCAAACTTGCCGCCCGCGTGAAGGATGGTCATCACCGTTTCGAGAGCAGACTTCCCGGTTCGAGGGTGAATGTCGGTCGGAATGCCGCGCCCGTCGTCTGTGACTGACACTGAGCCATCTTCGTTGAGGGCGACTTGAATGTTTTTGCAATAGCCCGCCAGCGCTTCGTCAACCGAGTTGTCTACAACCTCGTAAACTAGGTGGTGAAGTCCTCGCGGACCTGTAGTGCCAATATACATTCCCGGTCGCTTACGAACAGGCTCAAGACCTTCGAGGACTTGAATCTGATCAGCACCGTAATTTGTCGTCATAGTTGAAGCGCTCCAATGGGCGGTCTGAAACTCTCTAATGGATTCAGAGGATAGAATCTATATAAATTCTAACACAAAAGGCTTATAAGCGATTTTGAGCCACTATCAAGCGAAGTTTATTAGAGGGATGGATCAGCCTATTTTGCCCCAAGAACCAAATTTTGAGCCAATCTTTTTATCTAATAATACACCCGTACCATTCCTCATTGTAGTTTGTGGAGCGACTGCAACGGGAAAATCTAGCTTGGCGATTTCTTTAGCGCTGTGGTTAAATGCAAGTATTCTCAGCGCCGATTCGCGGCAAGTGTATCGAGAGTTTAACATCGGAACTGCAAAACCAACCCTTTCAGAGCAGAAACTAGTTCCGCACGCGCTGATTGATATTTGTGAGCCGATCGAAACCTTAACCCTAGCCCAATATCAAGGGTTAGCGCAGGCACTGATCCAAACGCCGGGTCCTAAACTTTTGGTGGGCGGCACGGGACTCCATATAAAGTCGATCGTGCGCGGCTTAAAAATTCCTAAAGTTGCGCCGCAGATGGGGCTGCGATCGCAGCTTCAAACCCTTGGACAGCCCCAACTCTACGCCTTCTTGCAACAAGTCGATCCACCGTCTGCACACCGCATTCACGCCCATGATCAGGTGCGGACGCTAAGAGCGCTGGAGGTTTATTACGTCACGGGTCGCCCGATCACCGAGCAGCAGGGAGAATATCCACCCAGTTATCCGATTCTTCAGATCGGGTTAGATTGTGAAAGTGTTGAGGTGGGCGATCGCCGCATTGAGCAACGCACCCGACAAATGCTAGAAGTGGGATTTGCAACAGAAGTGAAAACGCTGTGTGAAAAATACGGCGAAATACCCCTATTAGAGACATTGGGATATGCCGAAATGAAGCAGTATCTTAACGGCGACATTTCTCTATTAGAAGCAGAAAAACTGATCGTGCTACACACTCGTCAATTTGCCAAACGTCAGCGCACCTGGTTCCGGGCAGATTCTAGTATTGAGTGGTTTGATGCCGATCGCCCTGATCTTTTAGAACAAGTGTGGAATCGAGTTCGCGATTTTCTGGATAACAACAAAGTGGAGCAAATTAATGCAATCTTATGATGTGATCATGATTGGTGCAGGTCACAACGGTCTGGTCTGTGCAGCCTATCTGCTGAAAGCGGGTTACAGCGTGTTGCTGTTAGAAAAGCGCCCAGTTCCCGGTGGAGCCGCAACTACTGAAGAAGCCATGCCCGATCGTGCGCCAGGTTTCAAATTTAATCTCTGTGCGATCGACCATGAATTTATTCATCTAGGTCCAGTAGTCGAAGAGTTAGAACTGACTAAATACGGGCTGGAATATCTGTTTTGCGATCCGGTCGTTTTTTGTCCGCACCCTGACGGGAAGTATTTTTTGGCGCACCGATCGGTTGAGAAAACCTGTGCGGAGATTGCGAGATATAGCGATCGTGATGCCAAAAAATATGCAGAGTTTACCGATATGTGGGGGCGGACAATTAACGCCATGACTCCCATGTTTAACGCACCGCCCAAGTCGGTTATCGATATTTTGGGCAATTATGACCTCAAAAAACTCAAAGATTTCTTCTCGATCGTCGGTTCTTCTAACAAAGCGCTAGATTTTGTTCGCACGATGCTGACGAGTGCAGAAGATATTCTCAATGAGTGGTTTGACACCGAAATTGTCAAAGCTCCACTCGCGAGATTAGCGGCTGAATTAAGTGCGCCGCCGTCACAGAAAAATTTGGCGATCGGCGTGATGATGATGTCAATGCGCCACCATCCCGGCATGGCGCGACCCAAAGGCGGAACGGGTGCGCTGGTTGAGGCGTTGGTCAAACGGGTGAAAAGTTTGGGCGGCGAAATTCTCACCGATCAGCAAGTCAAGCAGGTTTTAGTCGATGATGGTCGAGCCGTGGGAGTGCGACTTGACAACGGAACTGAATATCGAGCGACGCGAGGCGTGATTTCTAACATCGACGCAAAACGATTGTTTTTGCATCTGGTAGACGAAAACGATGTTAATCAAGCCGATTCAGAGTTGCGCGATCGCTTAGATCGTCGCATCGTCAACAACAATGAGACAATTCTCAAAATCGATCTAGCAATGTCAGAACCGTTGAAATTTGAGCAATATCAGCATCAAGATGAATTTCTAATCGGCTCGATTTTGATTGCAGATTCTGTTAAACACGTTGAAATTGCTCACACCGATCCGGCGATCGGCAGAATTCCCGATGCCGATCCATCGATGTATATTGTGCAGCCGACAATGCTCGACCCGACAATGGCACCCGAAGGCAAACACACGCTTTGGATCGAATTTTTTGCCCCCTACCAAATCGAAGGCGCAGCAGGAACCGGACTCAACGGCACAGGCTGGACCGATGAAATCAAGAATCGAGTTGCCGATCGCGTGATCGATAAACTTGCAGACTATGCGCCAAATGTGAAAAAAGCGACGATCGCGCGGCGGGTCGAAAGTCCGGCAGAGTTGAGCGATCGCTTAGGCGCACTCAAAGGCAATTATTATCACATTGATATGACGCTTGATCAGATGATTTTTTTCCGTCCGTTGCCAGAGTTAGCAAACTATAAAACTCCGATCGAGGGTCTATTTTTAACGGGCGCAGGCACTCACCCCGGCGGCTCAATTTCAGGAATGCCGGGACGCAACTGTGCGCGAGTGTTTTTGCACCACCAAGCCCCGATCGCCCAAACTTTGAGAGACATTGGAGAGTCAGTTAAATCTGCTGCAAGCTCAATCTTTTGGAAAGGGTGAGGGCAAATTTAGCGCATTCGTACCCGACCAGGGTAGCTCTGCTAGCGATGGTTGCAAAGTTAATAATCCGTCTTCAAACACGTTGCTAAGAACTAGATTGTAGTGATCAAATTCATTCAGGTTCACGTTGAAAGCTTGCCATTGCTGGTTTCGATCTGCGGTTAAGCGATCGGGTTCGCTCGAATTATCTGCTAAGTCTTGACGCTGCTCGTTATCAGCATTATTAGCATTATCAGCACGACGTTGATTGGTTAACAAAAATGCTGCATTCAACGTGTCGAGTGCAGCACTTTGCCGCGCTGCATCTGCGATGTCAAACTCTTCTGCCCAGCTAAACCCAAACTGGTTGAGATGGTTGCGGCTTTGCCACCAGATCGATCGAGCGTTCTCAGTAATAAACTTCTTATATTTTGGTTTAGGAGAAGTCTGATAGAGATAAGCCAAGTTCTTCATAAAGATGCCCTTAAACTGCGGAGCATCCTCACCGCAGTTTGCTGGATCACATGGCTCTTGCAAGACTCCGTTGGGCGCTAAATGAGTGATTGCCGCCTCAGCGATCGCGTGTGCCTGAGTCAACAATTCTTTGTCGTTCGTGCTTTTATAAAGATCGACTAAACCGCCTAAAATCACGCCTTGATTATAAGTCCAGGTGGTTTGTCCGTTATTTTTACAAGCGTTGTTGATTCCGTCATTCACGAGATTTTTCTGATTGATCATCTTGGTTTTCTTAAACCATTTCCATTCTTGCTTTGCCCAATCTAAATAACTTCCTGCTCCTTTGTCTCCTGGCGTTCTTAGATGCAATCGGGCTGCAACTGTTAAAAATAACTCGTTTGTGATCGCATTTTTATATTCTCGTTTCTTATGCCACCAAACGCCACCGCCACAGGTCGAATCCCAACCCTGCTTCATGTCATTAAAAATTGTCTTCGCCATGTTTAAATAGCGTGTTTCACCTGTCAGATCATAAGCTTTGATCCAAGTGAGTGCCCACCAGCCCTGATCATCATAAAACCAGGGATTGAGAAATCGACTGTTTTTGTTTTTCTCAAACGTGTTAAAGATATTGCCCCGATAAGTTATCGTTTTAGTAGCCGCAGAGTAATCGATCGTTGTTTCTAATGCGTTTGCAGAATTCCACCAGTTGGTTGAATTCCATAATCCGGTCGAGAGGTTATAGAAGAGCTGTAGTGCCGCCATGCCTGCTGCCATGCCGTGGCCACTTCCGGGTAAAACCATGTCTGTTTCCTTATCCAACTTTGCAATTGAGGAGCGTTCTAAATGTTCAGACCAGAGCCAGGCATAGTGATTTGCCTGCTCAAACTGATCCGGTTTTCTAAAGAACGATCGTGCCCTTGCATAGGGTACAGCCTGGTTATTCTCTTTCGGTAAATCCTAATAAACTTCTTGGTTAAGGCACCACGCGCACAGAGGTGCCAAGGCTCACTTGTTGAAAGAGCGCTTCAATATCTCGGTTATACATCCGAATGCAGCCGTGCGATGCCGCTTGACCCACAGAGTTAGCCTCTGGCGTACCGTGAAAGCCGATCCAGTTATTGCCATCTGTCCAAAATCCAATCCAGTAGGCACCCAACGGATTTTTAGGATCACCACTGGCGATCGGCTTTCCGGTGAATGGATTGATCCAGGTCGGGTTTTGCTGCATATCCATCACCTTAAACTCGCCCGTCGGTGTTTCCCAACCTGCACGACCCACCGCGATCGGATAACTCTTAATCTGAGTTTTACCTGAATAGAGAGTGACGCGACGATTGCTAAGGCTGATCACCAAACGCGGGGTTAAATCTGGAGCAACTTGAGGTGAAGCTAGAGGAGTCGGAGTTGTTGAAATAGCGGGAGGTTGTGGAACCTGAGAAACGCGATCGGGGTGAACTTTAGATCTCAGAATCAGTGACGTTTGCAGCGCCAACGCTAACCCTGCTGCAACAAAAAATAGATACGAAGGTTTAGAGAAATATTTTTTCATAACCGCGATCGCTGCTTTGTTCAGCAGCTAAGTAGCTAAGTAGAATTAAATATAAGATGCTTTGACCCAACCTCACCCAACATCGGAGGGACTTTGAATCTTGCCGCGTCCGCGTGTGAGCGCTACGGATCGCACCTCGATCGCGTATGCCCAATATCTTATGCCATATTGCTTCGGTGCAGCCCACCCGGAAGTGAATTTCCTGGCTCATAGCGAAAGTGCTCTGAAGAGCACTAAATCAGAGAAACCAGAGTTTTAGTCCATTTCAATGGACTTCCGCTATTAGCCCAGAACTTGAGTTCCGGGTGAGCTTTCGGAGCAACGAGCACGACTGAGTTTACAATCTCTCGATCGCCAAACACTCTACCCTACCAGAGCGCTCTTACGCCGCCAGTCGTTCCGTTGGTCGTCCCGCCTGTGCCCGTGTTTGGAATCGTGGTATCAGTCGTGCCCGTTCCCCCAGTCGTGCCCGTGCTATCAGTCGTGCCCGTTCCCGGACTCAATACTCCACCTGTGCCCGGAGTCGTGGTGTCAGTCGTCCCGGTTCCGCCCGTAGAGCCATCTGTGCCCGTGCCAAAATTACCAGTACCTGCACCCGGAGTCGTGGTGTTAGTCGTCCCGCCTGCACCCGTGCCCGGACTGAATGTGCCTGCACCCGGAGTCGTGGTATTAGTCGTTCCGGTTCCGCCCATCGTCCCGCCTGCACCCGTGCCCGGACTGAATACTCCATCCGCGCCTGGAGTTGTGGTGTTAGTCGTTCCCGTTCCCCCATTCGAGCCGCCCATCCCAGGGCTAGACATTCCGCCTGTGCTAGGAGTTCCCGTTCCCCCAACTCCACTACCCGGAGTCATTGAACCACTTGAGCCAGTGCCACCATTAGAAGCTCCACCTGTGCTACCTCCTGAAGATTGAGATAAGAGTGGTTGAGGTTGCGTAGTTTGTGACGACTGAGAACGGATCAAAGCTAGGGAGGGCAGACCCAACAAGGCGCTGGTGCCCAAAACTCCGGCAATGCCAGCAAGGATCTTGACTGTCTTTTGACTATTTTTTGAAGTCATAAATCGTTCCTAAATTGATGTGCTTTGTAAGTTAGGTCAAATCGCAATCACTAAGCGTTTGCACAAGTTTAACCCAACAAAAGACCTGGCTGAACAGGGTTTAGTCAGCCTAAATCAATATACTTTCGCGAATATTCCGACTAACCCTAACCTTCCAACCCCCATGCCTCCTCTGTCGAAAGTAAGGGATCGATCGTAAAAACAATCCTGGAACAACAAAAAAGACCTAATCCCCTTCGGCAAAGAGGTTAGGTCGATGGTTAGCGATTAGAAGTAACCCGATCGAGAAACAGTTTTTGCAAGCTCTCGTTAATCTAAAAAACTTATGTCCAGTGATGACTCTATTTCTACTTGAATGTCAGATACGATCGCAAGGCTAAGTCAGTAAATTTACAGATAATTCACGTAGCTTTCATAAAAGTAAACCATCCTAACTCTGGGGAAACTATACCGATCTAAGAGCGATCGCTGGTAGTTCAGTAGTTAAGATCAGGCAAAGGTTACTTAAGTCAAGTAAACCTTGTTACTAACACTTCTCTACAACGGTGAAGATTGAGTGAAATCCTCTGTATAGAAGTTTGATTATGATCATCAATTAACAATAATTGATACCAACACGAGTTAGTAAATTCTACTGAGTTTTTGATGTTCAAAACGAATTGACAACCCCCCTAATATTCCGCAGTAGCGATTAAAAAAAACCTTTAAGCCATCAGATGTTTTAGCGCTTAACTGCCCTTAAATTTTCACTCAGCAAATGTTCGGATATTCATTGCTGCTTTGTTTACCTGGATTTAACGAGGTCGTCACCTGTGAGCGCAAGTAAAAAAGTTTTATCAAATCCCCTTAAGTCAGACGAAACGAGCCATCAGCTAACAGCTTACCCAACGATTAGAAGAGAACCGATCGCAGCCGCACAAGCCGCACAAGGTGCGCCAATGTTTGAAGAAAAGGTCGAAGAGACTTATCCACTGTCTTCGATGCAGCAAGGAATACTGTTTCACAGCTTATATCAGCCTCGATCGGGAATTGACATTGAGCAGATGGTGTGTGGGTTGCCAGAAGCGATCAACGCGCAAAAGTTTCTCAAAGCCTGGAATTGCACAGTA
Organism: Phormidesmis priestleyi ULC007; assembly: GCF_003003695.1. Taxonomy (NCBI): domain Bacteria; kingdom Bacillati; phylum Cyanobacteriota; class Cyanophyceae; order Leptolyngbyales; family Leptolyngbyaceae; genus Phormidesmis; species Phormidesmis priestleyi. The sequence goes on along the minus strand of NZ_PVWG01000020.1, from coordinate 61,457 downwards.
GAACGTCATCCCATTCTGAGAACCCGCTTTGCATGGGACAGCACCCACGAGCCGACTCAGGTCGTGCATGAGTGGGTCAGACTTCCACTTAAACAACAAGATTGGCGGAGTGACACTCCAAATGAGCAACGCGATCGTCTAGCTGCTTACTTAAAGCACGATCGTCAACAAGGGTTTGACCTGACTCAATCTCTCAATCACGAGCCTCTAATGCGGTTTGCGTTGTTTAGATTAGCAGACGCTGACTATCAGTTTATCTGGACGTTCCATCACATCTTGCTAGACGGGCGATCGTTCCCATTGGTGCTGCAAGAAGTGTTTGCATTTTATGAGGCGTTTTGCAAAGGTGACAGCTTATCTTTAGAGAGTCCGCGCCCCTATCGCGACTACATCGAGTGGACGCAACAGCAAGATTTCTCAGCCTCTCAAAGCTTTTGGCAACAACTGCTGAAGGGCTTTCAGAACCCAACTCCGCTTTTATCTGCCCAAGCGTCAAATCAACTGCAATCCGAAGTCGGACACGACGAAGCCAAGATTCGGCTGTCTGGCGAGTTGACGACTGGGTTAAAGTCATTTGCTGATCAATCTCAGGTGACGCTTAACACGATCGTGCAAGGTGCCTGGGCGCTGCTGTTGAGCCGATATAGGGGTGAGCCAGATGTGGTGTTTGGCGCAACGAGAGCCTGCCGAAAATCGACGGTTGCGGGTGCCGAATCGATGGTAGGACTGTTGATCAACACACTGCCCGTTCGAGTCAAGATTGACCCTGACACTTCTCTAGTGCCGTGGTTGAAAGAATTGCGATCGCAACACCTTGCCATCCGCCCTCACGAACACACGCCCCTCGTTCAGGTGCAAACTTGGAGCGAAATCTCGCCAGGGGTGTCTTTGTTTGAAAGCATCGTGATGTTTGAAAGCTATGACCTCAACGATCGGCTTCAGCAGCAGGGTGGAAACTGGCAAAATCGAGAGATTCGGCTTCTAGAGCAGCCATCTTTTCCCCTCGTGCTGATTGCTTGTTTGGGATCAGAGTTAACGCTCAAGATTTCCTACGATCGGACTCGATTTGATCAAGCCGCCGTTCAGCGAATGCTCGGTCATCTTCAAACAATGCTAGAAGGCATGGTTGCCCACCCTTCTCAACGGCTGGCTGAGTTGCCATTGCTCACCATCGCCGAACGCCATCAGCTTCTATCAGAATGGAACGACACCGCCGCCGCCTATGCTCAAGATCGCTGTCTGCATGAACTGTTTGAAGCCAAAGCCAAACAGACTCCTGACGCGATCGCCGTTGTCTATGGAACGCACACTCTCACTTATAGAGAACTAAACCAGCAAGCCAATCAATTAGCGCACCACCTCAAGCAGTTAGGCATCGGGGCGGGCGATTTTGTGGGTGTTTATCTGAACCGAGGCTTAGAGATGATTCCGGCGCTGCTAGGAATTCTCAAGGCGGGCGGTGCATACATTCCTCTAGAGCCAACATTTCCTAACGCGAGAGTGCAGTGGATTTTAGAGTCGCTGTCAGTTCGCTGCGTGGTCTCGCAACCCATTCACCGATCGACCTTTGAAGAACTTCAGCCACAGCTTCCTGATCTAGCGCATTTGATTTGTCTAGACGCGACCGCCGAGACTCCATCCGTTGCACTGTCCACTCCTCTAGAAGTTTGGGAGCCGTCTGCTCTGCGTCAGTTGCCGACTCATAATCTGCCCAGACAAAGCAGTCCCGATGATACGGCTTACGTCATTTTCACATCTGGCTCAACCGGAACGCCCAAAGGAGTCGTTGTCCGACACAAGCCAGTGATTAACTTGATCGAGTGGGTCAATCGCACGTTTCAGGTTAACGCTTGCGATCGAGTTTTGTTCATCACATCCCTATGCTTTGACTTGTCGGTTTATGACGTGTTTGGGTTGCTGGCAGCAGGTGGCTCGATTCGAGTCGTCTCTAGCGAAGAGGTGCGAGATCCGCAAGCAATGCTGACCATCTTGCAAAACGAACCCATTACGTTTTGGGATTCTGCCCCACCCGCTTTGCAGCAATTAGCGCCATTTTTCTCCACGATCGCACCTCAGAAAAGCGCCCTGCGATTGGTCTTTATGAGCGGAGATTGGGTTCCAGTCACGCTTCCCGATGCCCTTAAAGAGACTTTTCCAGGGGTTGAAGTCGTCTCGCTAGGCGGCGCGACCGAGGCAACGGTTTGGTCAAATTTCTATCGCATTGGTGACGTTAACCCCAATTGGGCAAGCATTCCTTACGGCAAACCCATTCAGAATGCTCAATATTACGTTTTGGATGCTGGCTTTAACCCCTGCCCGATCGGAGTCACTGGCGAACTTTATATCGGCGGCGATTGTCTAGCATCGGGCTACACCGACCCCGATAAAACCGCAGAACGATTTATTGCGAATCCTTTGAGTTCATCATCTCGTCTTTATCGCACTGGAGATCTAGCGCGGTTTTTTCCTGATGGCAATATTGAGTTTCTCGGTCGGATTGACCATCAAGTTAAGATTCGGGGCTTTCGCATTGAGTTAGGTGAAATTGAAGCTGTGCTGTCTCAGCATCCTGCCATCACAGACTCGGTGGTCATGGCACGAGAAGATCAGCCTGGAGACAAACGGCTCGTTGCCTATGTTGTGAGTGCAGATGGGCACCCACCGACTATTAACGATCTTCGCAACTTTCTGCGAGAAAAACTTCCCGAATATATGGTGCCATCGGCGATCGTGTTCCTCGATCTAATTCCGTTGACTCAAAACGGCAAGGTCGATCGCCGCGCCCTTCCAGTCCCAGAAGCCACTCGAACCGATGCAAAAGCATTTGTGGCTCCTCAGACTGCGATTCAAAGTCAGCTTGCAGAACTTTGGCAACGGATATTAGGAATCACCGCGATCGGCATCACCGATAACTTTTTTGAGTTGGGTGGTCATTCAATACTCGCAGTCAACCTAGTGAATCAGATTGAGAAAACCTTCGGGCAACGGTTGCCAGTTGCGGCGATCTTTCAATCGCCTACCATCGAGCAGCAGGCAATCTTGCTTCAGCAGCCAGAAAAGGTGATATCGGGTTCGGCGATCGCACCGATTCAACCCAATGGCTCTAAGCGGCCCCTATTCGCAATCCACGTTTTAGGAAGAGGACTGAGTTTCTGTCGCCCCCTAGCAAGGCACTTAGGGTTAGACCAACCTGTTTATGGGCTGGCTGCCCAAGTGAGCGATCAGCCCGATGCTCCGCCAAATGAGGTTAAAGCCCTGGTCACTCACTACATTCAGCAGATGCAGACCGTGCAGCCCCAGGGCCCTTATCATCTAATGGGCATATCGTTTGGAGGGACGATCGCGTTTGAGATGGCCCAACAGCTTCAAGCGCAAGGACAAGAAGTCGCGTTGCTGGCACTGTTAGATACGCTTGCGCCTTTAACAGTGGTTAGGAAATTGCCGTTACAGTCGCGCCTCATTGCCTATTCTCAGCAGCTTTTGCAGATGACTCTGACCCAAGTTTCAGAGAAGCTTAAAAAGGAATGGTTAGAACGGACTCTCAAATACCCAGCATTGGCAGAAGTCTATCAGTGGGGTTATCGCGCCCGCAATCGTCCCTTCCCAGAGGCGTTAGAAGATATTCTCTACGCGCATAAGAACTCAGGCGCAAACGATGTCTACGCTCCCCAAGTCTATCCGGGTCGAATCGTTTTTCTGCGGGCACAAGATCAGCAAGTCAGCATTAAGTTTGGCGCTGACCCGCGATCGGGCTGGGCTGAGTTTGCGGCTGGAGGAGTCGAGGTTCATGAAATTCCGGGCGATCACGTCGGAATGTTGGAGGAACCGAATGTCAGAGTAGTGGCAGAAGCGTTTCAGCTATACCTCGATTGATACCCATTTGATTTGTGAATGTGACAAATCCGCATGAGGACACGGTTCCTCACACAAGTTTGAGTATTAATCTAATCACGATTCTAAATAATCTCATACTCTACATGGTAGGTTTCTAGCAAATCGCAGGTTTCGTGGTCACTGATATTCGTGTCGCTGAGTTCCAGATTATAGAACTCTAAAGCACTGGCATCAAAATGAGGCCCGGCATGCCAGGTGCCCACGTTTAGCTTAATGAAGCAATTGCCAGGAATGCGAAAGGCTTTGAGGCTTTCTAGCTCAGGATGATCATTGACCCCTATGGCAACTGCCATCAGCCAATCTTTGCCGTTGAGCGATCCCAAACATTGAGTGCACAGCTTGTGGCGAGTAATATGGTGAAACTTACGACCCCGATCGGGCAATCGCATAATATAAAACCGAGGAATGCCGTTTTGAATCTGTAGTTGGGCATCGCGATCGTCAAAGGGTTTGCCATCTTCTGAAGCGCTAATCACCTGACCATAGGGTTGAAAGCTTTCGGGCGTAATCAGCGTTGCCTGAAGCCGTTGAAGGGAGTAGGTATCCATCATAAGAACCCGTCTCTAGAAAGACGCTGCCACAGCACATCCTTTGTAGCATTCTTAGCGCTTCACAGGTTTGAGAGGATAGTGTTTGTGGTCAGTGCTGAACGGGGTGCTGACCATAAAACGGAAGCACCTCTGACCAGTTGGGGCGATCGCCTTGTTGCCAGTGTTGGTGGGCGAGTTTAAGCACCGTGGTGACACGCCCACCTTGGTCAGCTTCTGCCTCAATTAATTGATAGGGCACGCTTAAGGCTGAAAGCATCTGCTGCCAAACTGAGCCAGTGAGTACGAGATCTGGAACCAGGGCCGTCAGCCCTGCTGAAGAAGTTTGATAGATTGCGGCGTATAGCTCTCCGCGCTGGGCTGGCATCTGCACGGCGATCGTGCCTTCAGTCTCGGCATGAGTGTAGGCGATCGCGGCTAAACTTGACACTCCAAATAGGGGAATCTGTAATTGCTGTGCCAAAGTTCTCGCAGTGACTACGCCGATGCGCGTTCCGGTAAAACCACCAGGCCCGGTTGCGACAGCGACAAATGCTAGATCTACCCAGGTCTGCGGAGCCAAAAAATCGGACAAATGCTGATGTAGGTGAGTTGAGAGATCGCGTCCTAATTGCCAAACCTGTTGGCGTGAGTCGCCTGTAAAGTTGCTAATTGCCAACCCTAGATCAGGGCTGCTAGTGTGAAGAGCGATCGCGTAGCGTGATTGAGTTAGCAATGCGGGTTTCAAAACGAACGATTTGCCATTTATTGTCGCATTGGGAATGCTATTGGCGAATGGTTAAAAACGCATTCTCAATTTGAAAAAATGACTTCTTTAATTTCACCAAATTTCCCAAACACTTGATCAGGCGTTTGATTAAATGAAACCACCAGTGCTCCCGCGTTTCCTGCCTGTAAGATAATTTGCTGATCAGCAGTCCAGGTTTGGCGAATTCCTTCAGGCAAAACGCCCTCAAACTCAAGCTTTCCATCTACTGTGATTGAAACCCAGGCGCGATCGGTCATTAAGATCGAAACCGTGACGGGTAAGTGAGGAGCCACGATCGTGGCGCTTTGAGACGCGGGTTTTGCAAAATCGTGAGAATAATGGCGGGGTGAAGAAACGGCGCGAAGGACGCTCATTAAAAATATGGGAAGGCTCAACACAATCAGCGCCGCTGGAAATGACCAATTGCTAATTCTCAAATGCTGGCGTGAGGCGAATCGAGCCGCTCCACTTTTTGCAGCAGTCGCTAAGGGTTTTGCTGGCTCAATATCCAACGCGATCAGTGGGTTGACTAAAGTTTCAGCAATGGTTTGCCAGGGTGTCGTCGGCTCAACTGAACGGGACACCTCAAGTTGTGGAGCAGACGATAAATCAGCGATCGCTGACTCTGCCGATCGATAGCGTCGATTAGTCGCACTTTCTAATAGTTTGTCTAAAACTTTCCCTAAGCGATCGCTGACAGAATGAGTGAGATAATCACGCCAGATCCACTGTCCTTCGGTGCCATCAAATAGATCAAAGGGCGACATTTGCGTGAGTAGATGAATGCAAGTTACGCCCAAGCTGTAGAGATCGCTCGAAAACACCGCCTTGCCTCTAATTTGCTCTGGTGCGGTATATTCTGCGCTGCCAATCATCGTTCCGGTTTTCAGCAAAGCCGTTCCGGTAGCAAATTTTGCAGCCCCCAAATCGACTAAAACGAGAGTGCGATCGACCCTACGGCGAATAATATTGGCAGGTTTAATATCCCGATGAATCACATGATGGTGATGAATAAACTGCAAGACTGGCAGCAAATCTTGTAAGAGTTGACGAATTTGATTTTCAGTAAACGCCCCCATCTTTAATTCTTGTTCTAAAGTCTGTCCATCAATCCATTCTTGAACCAAATATTGATGGTGATCTTGTTCTAAATAAGCCAGCAGGGTCGGAATTTGGGGGTGATGTCCTAGCTGCTCTAAGCGCTGTGCCTCGCGCTGGAATAGCTGAGAAGCGGTTTTGAGCAGATTTGCATCCTGCTGCTGCGGAAAAAACTGTTTAATCACACAGCGAGGCTTTAAAAGCTCTGCCTCGTTGACTGCTAGAAACGTTCTGCCAAACCCGCCTTGCCCGATCGGGTTAATCGCCCGGTAGCGGTTTTGCAGTTGCACGATCAAGCCGCAGTGCTGACAGACTTCAGCCTCGCTGCGATTTTGTGGTTCGGCACAAGTGGGGTTTAAGCAATAGCTCATGGCAGCAGGTTGACACGACTGCGTTTATCTTAATTCGGAGGGCGCGATCTCAATCCGTAGAGTTTAGCGATCCAACTATTTTTTCTGCTCGTTCTCAATAATCGCTTGTCGGAACCCTAGCACCACCAGAATATTAGAAAGGGTCAAGAATGATTCTGCACTGCCATGTAACCAGTCTACGTTGGCTAGCTGATCGTGATAGGCAACCTGAGCATAAATGCCTGCGGGAATCGTGACTGCGACAAACACTAGCGTCATATAAAAGCCAATCAGCGCTAGCCGAGGCGTAGCTTTAGACCGGGTGAGAAACCACAGAAATGCCAGGTAGGGAAACAGCGAGAGTCCGAATAAAGTTTCTTTAGGGAGTTGCATGAGAATGAAATCCCGATTTGTAAGTTAAATCCGCCAGTTTTTGTAATTGAAGCGAGTCCTTGATCAATGACACCTCACTAGCTTTCTAACTAACCTGTTGCAGCGATCGGAAGAACCGTAAAAAGGGAACCTTCTTAAATTTAGCTTCAGAAGGCATTTCAAGTTGAGCAATCTGAAATAGTTTATCGGTGCGAGTCAGATAAGACGTTGAGCTAGATTGTCGATTGCGCGGTCGCCGACCATACAACCCCGGTAGCATCAGCACCAAATCTCGCTTGACTTCGTGCCAATAGAGTTCAGGAAACAGCACATAATTATAGTCACAGCGACGAAAGACGCGCTCGATGCGTTGATAGCGATTGAGTGACCAATCTCGCAGCATTTGCCAAGAAGGATGCAAATCGGGTGCCAGAATTAATGGACATGATTTGCGGTATAGCTGCGGCAAATAATCGTGAATCCAAAACTCCATCATCGGGCGATAACCCAAATTTTCACACGCCCGCAATTCTAAAATTTCGGCGCGGCTGACCCCAAACCGATCGAGCAACTCAGTCGGCAAATAACAAATTCCCTGCTCGGCATCTTCTCGCAGGTCGCGCAGAATGTTGTAAAACTGATCGACTACGCCAAACGAGCCGACCGCTTGCCAGTGATGCGGCATCGAAAAGGGCAACACCTGAAAGAATGACCCAGCCAGTTCTTCTAGCATGATTTCAAAATCAGCAATCTGAGCAACCGTCAGATTATCTTGATGATAGGTGGCGATCGCTGCAAGATATCGATCCCATGATTGGATGGATAAACGACTAACGGCATCAGATGGGTCTGTGAACCAGCGATCGTGCATCCGCTCAAATTCCTTTTGGTGAATGCCCGCAGGCTGCACTTGACCCGTTTCCATCACCCATTTCCAGTCGTCATAAAATCGCTGAAATTCTGAGCTACCGGGTTTGAGCAATTCGTCTTCTGCCAGTCGATCTGCCAACCTGATCCAGCCAATTCGTTCAACCCAAGCATCTCTGATCGGTGGCTCAAGTTCCATCACCCAAGCCGCGTTATCTTCATCCTTGAGGGCATCATCGGCGATCGCCTGATAATCAGAGGAACCTACCAGGTGAGAAATGGTCGAAATAGTCATAACGAAACGGCAGATAGATGCGTGGACTGACTTAGAGCGGGTGATGGGTTCATAATTCCCACAATTTATAAAGACTATCGAAGTAAAATCACGGTATGTTTGGAACTTTATCTACGTGTCTTGGATCACGCTAAAGACTGCCTCCACGCGTTGGGAAGCAGAGCTAATGGAACAAGTTTTGCTTGCCCATGAGATTCCTGCGAGAATTTTGGATCTCGGTTCGACCTCCTATTTTGGGATTGGAAGTCCTACCGCTTTACAGGTGCGCCCTCAAGATCAGTGGATGGCGCTGCTGTTGCTCAGCCCGATCGACGAAGAATCTCCTGACTCTGAAAATGAGAAACGTTAACCCCTATAATGAATGCTGGTTTAAATCATAGTTATTGCGGTTTCGAGTCAATTGCCTGAGATCTGTTTTGACAACCAATCATTACCATCAGCGCGGCTGCCAAGCACCATTGTTCGAGCCGATGTGAGAATCTCTTCATTCTTTTTTCTCAGTCTGGTCGATCGCACCCTTCATCCCATATAAAAATATAAATTTTTGCCATGTCACTATTTGATTGGTTTGCAAATCGTCAGAAATCAGGCTCCACCACCCCACAAGGACAGGAACGAGAAATTGCAGACGGGCTGTGGACAAAATGTGAAGCCTGTGGAACATTGACTTACACCAAAGACTTGCGATCGAATCAAATGGTGTGTCTAGAGTGCGATCACCACATTCGCGTCTTCAGCGACGAACGGATTCGTCAAATTATTGATGCTGATACCTGGGTGGCGATCGACGAAAGCTTGCAGCCCGTCGATCCGCTCAACTTTCGCGCCCGCAAAGCTTACATTGACTACATCCGCGACACGCAAGAGAAGACGAAGCTTGCAGATGCCGTTCAAACTGGGCTGGGGCAAATTGAAGGGCACCCGATCGCGCTTGGCGTAATGGACTTCAGATTTATGGGTGGCAGTATGGGATCGGTCGTCGGCGAAAAGCTGACCCGACTGATCGAGCGGGCCACCCAACAGCGTCTTCCAGTGGTAATTGTCTGCGCGTCAGGTGGAGCCAGAATGCAGGAAGGAATGCTCAGTTTGATGCAGATGGCGAAGATCTCTGGGGCGTTGCAGCGACATCAAGAAAATCGTCTCCTCTACATCCCTGTGCTGACTCACCCGACAACAGGCGGAGTCACTGCAAGTTTTGCCATGCTGGGTGACATTATTTTGGCAGAACCTAAGGCAATGATCGCCTTTGCGGGACGGCGCGTGGTCGAACAAACCCTGCGAGAAAAGCTCCCCGACGACTTCCAAACCTCCGAGTATCTGCTGCAACACGGGTTAGTCGATGCGATCGTCTCTCGAACGCAATTGAAGAAGACCCTCGCTCAACTGATTCGCCTACATCAACCGATCGCGCCCACGTCTCCGATCGGGCAGCTACCAAGCATCAAAGCACTCAGCAAGACCGCACCTGACTAAGGATTGTGTAAATTAAGACCAGAATTTGCGTACGGGCATGGCACTGCCGTGCCCATTGCTATTGCAAATAACTGACGTGATTTAATTCACGATCCTAAGTTTCTAGACTGCGATCCCCCGACTCGCCACCAATCTCTGAGATTCGGCAAAGGATTGGGACATCGGCATGATATTGGTATTAAAGAGGGTAATCCTCACTATCAGCAAACATCATCTCTGGGTTTCGCCGATCGAACCATCGCAACTCTAAAAGCTGCGGTGAGCTTTGCAATCTGTTGAAAAATTCCCGATAACCGATGCCTTGTCTGCTGACAGCCACCCCTGCACAGGTAGCCGTCAACGCTTGAGTGCCGAGGTCGCAATTATAGAATCCATGTGTTGTGTTGTGATGCCGATAACTGAGCCACATTTAAGGAGAACTATGCTTAAAAAATACGTTTGGCTTGCTATAGCCACTGTGTTCTTTGCGTTTCAAGTCTTTGTTCAAGATGCCAGTGCCGCAGAGCTAGACAAAGCCATTCGGACGGTGCCCCTCAACGAGGGCGGCGACACCACGGTTTTGAGCCTCAAGCAAGTCAAAGAAGGCAAGCGTCTGTTTCAATATGCATGCGCTCAGTGTCACGCTGGAGGAGTCACCAAAACTGACCCAAACGTTGGTCTTGACCCTGAGTCTCTGTCGTTGGCGACCCCTAACCGCAACAATATCGACTCACTGGTGGACTATATGAAAAACCCCACCAGCTACGACGGCACCATCGAAATTGCTGAGATGCACCCCAGCCTCAAGAGCAAAGATAACTTCCCTGAAATGCGGAATCTGACAAACGATGACTTAGTGGCGATCGCGGGTCACATCTTACTGCAACCCAAAGTGGTGGGCGACAAGTGGGGTGGCGGCAAGATCTACTATTAAACCCTGGTTTCTGCTGACCACTGCTGTTTTCTCATCCAGAGTGATCGAATGCTGAAGATGCTGAATCGATTTTCGTGGATTCGAGGGATCTATCTCTTTGCGCTCGTCTGGCTAGGAATAGCGCTGGTCAGCCCCTCGGCTCATGCCGCAGATGCTTATATCGCTCGTTATCTGCAAGTGACCGAACCCATTTCTTTAGAGCGAGATGATCAAGGGAAAACCCGATCGTTTAGCTTGCAAGAATTGACCGCCGGGAAGAAACTGTTTGAGCAAAACTGCTTAAGCTGTCACGTGGGAGGCGCGACGTTGCCTGACCCCTTGGTGCCGCTGTCGCTCAAAGCTCTGCAAGGCGCAAAGCCTCCGCGTGACACCATCAATGGTCTCGTCGCTTATTTGCGTCACCCAATGACTTATGATGGCAGCGAAGAAACCTTCTCATGCCGGAAAGTCCCTGAAAAGTGGCTCTCTCAGGCTGAAGTAGAAACCCTAGCAGGATTTGTTTTAAGAGCGGCTCAGAAGGCACCCGGTTGGGGCACTGATCAGTTTTAACGACCAACCACTCGGTTAGGAGATCCGCCTTCAGAAAATCCTCTGTCAGGGTAACTACTGGTTTAAAATGTGGATCAATTGGAAAAACTAGAATTCCAGAGAAGAATATGAAACTTGTTGCTTCTGTTACGCGCCGTCTCTCTCTGTTGCTTTGCACCGTTCTATTGGTGGTTGGCAGCTTCTTTCTAACCGCTAGCCCTGCCTCTGCTGAAACCTACACCGTCAAGATGGGAACTAACAAAGGGTTGGTGTTTGACCCCAAAGTGGTCACCGTTAAGCCTGGTGACACCGTTAAATGGGAAGTGGGTAATCTGCCTCCTCACAACGTGGTCTTTGATGTCAGCAAAATTCCGACTCAAGACAAAGCTCTGGCAGATAGCTTGTCACACAAAAAACTAGAAAGCGGTGGCAAGTCATTTGAACTGACCATCCCCGCTGATGCTCCGGCAGGTGACTACTCCTACTTCTGTCTGCCGCATCGTGGCGCTGGCATGGTGGGCAAGGTTGTGGTTGCTGCCTAATTTCTCAGTCCCTTGACGAGATTTGCGGCTCAGGTTCTCCTCATTCAAGCGGTTGATTGGAAATGCCTGGTAAAGCCTTAGAATGGTTCTATATCAGTACATTTGTCTATAATCTGCGTTTGATAGGGGAGAACTGCTTTGCGAAAATTGCTGACTGTGATGCTGGCGATCACAATCTTGACATTCACGTTTAGCCATCCTGCTTTAGCCGCCAAGCCTGATGGTCAACAAATTTTTAATGCCAACTGTTCGGCTTGTCACATTGGTGGCAATAACGTCATTATTGCTAATAAAACTCTGCGAAAAGAAGCACTAGAGAAATATGGAATGAAGTCTCTAGCCGCCATTAAAACTCAGGTGACTCATGGTAAGAATGCGATGCCAGCCTTTGGCGGTCGCCTTCAAGAAGATGAAATTGAAGCAGTCGCCAATTACGTATTAAACCAAGCTGAGAAAGGCTGGTAGCTTACAAAAATTGCTGAATTAAACTCAAAAACCTTCCAGAAAAACTGGAAGGTTTTTTGTGGTCAAAAATTCAGTCGTTGACTCAATAGGCGGGAGCGAATCTGAGCCAAGAACTGGGTTAAAGCCACTTTCTAGAGCGTTTTGGCATTGACAAGCCGCGAGAAGAGTGAAAATCGTCTTGGACGCGATCGGTAAGGCGGCGAGAAACTTGGCGCACAACTTGACGAAGAATCCGATCTCCCGTTCGTTGAATGATGGGATCAGGCAAAGCGTGGATAAATCGCGGAAACTGAATCGTCACCGTTAAATCTAACTGCCACTGAACTTGAGTCATTTTAGCCGAGGCAGACGCGCTCTTAGTCGCGGGATGAACCCCTTCTACGAGTTCCAGCGCTGCCCGGAAATCGACATCATAGCCCGATGTAGAATACCCTGGAACCGGAACCGTCTCGATTCGATAGACTCCATCATCTTGAGGCAAGAGATCCAAGCCAACTTTGGGTTCTACCTCATAGCCAAAAGCCCCAAAACTGCCAATGATCAACGCATAGCTGTTGCATCCGATCGCGTCTACCTGCATAGGATGAGCGCAGCGACGAAACCAGGCAGAATGCTCGTCTAAATAATCAGCAACACTCTGGATGTCAGCATACATATCCATGCTGTCTACAAAGTGGGTGTGAAACTGAGTTGGCTCGATCGCGATCTGAGGTCCATCTGCGGAGGGCGAGTTGAGATCTGGGTGGGGCAGTCGTGGGGAAACGGCTTGAATAAATGGACGATTCGCGATGCGAAGCTCTAAAGGATCGGTCGGTTGGGACTGCATGCACACTTCTCTTGCGTTGGTTGCCTTACATCTATTTCCAGAGTTCCCTGAGGATATTCAATCCTTCACAGCAAATCAGCGGCTCCCCCGAAAGTTTATTGAATCTAAATCTTTTAGTGAAAACATGCAGTTCTCTCGGATGCTCAATTTAGAGAATATCTGGGGTTTTCTCAGTTGCCAAACCCTGAGTTCAGTAATTTCTACAGGACTTTTAAACCCATTACGGTTTGGTCAGTTGAAGAAATAGCAACATTGCGTAATCTATCTTAGAATTCATGGCAAACACAATGGTTGATTCAAATCACAAAGGCAGTTGCCAGTCAGGTTTGAGACGAGCTGGCTAGAGTCCTACCTTTACTAGATGTCAGGATAGCGACAAGTTTGCTAAATATCCAGTAGCAAACATTACTAAATATAGAGAGAATCTTCATGAAAGCATTTGTTGCCGGGGCAACCGGAGAAACAGGACGGCGAATCGTGCAGCAGTTAGTCGATCGCGGCATTCCCGTCCGGGCATTGGTTCGCGATCCTCAAGCGGCACAGGCTATTTTGCCAGCGGGCGTTGAGCTGGTGACAGGTGACCTGATGGATGCAGAAAGTTTGAAGACGGCGATCGCCGACAGCACGGTGCTATTTTCTGCCACGGGTGCCCGTCCCAGTTTTGATCCGACGGGCCCTTATAAAGTGGATTATGAGGGCACAAAGAATCTCGTAGAGGCTGCCAAAGCGACGGGGATCGAGCAATTTGTGATGGTGTCTTCGCTGTGCGCCTCGCAGTTTTTCCACCCGCTTAATCTGTTTTGGCTGATTTTGGTATGGAAGAAGCAGGGGGAAGAATACATTCAGAACAGTGGGTTGACTTATACGATCGTGCGTCCAGGTGGTTTAAAGAATGAAGACAACGCCGATGCGATCGTCATGTCGTCTAAAGACACGCTATCAGAGGGCAGCATTCCTCGCACTAAAGTCGCGCAAGTTTGCGTAGAAGCCGTTTTTCAGCCGAGTGCGCGCAACAAAATCGTGGAAATTGTCGCTAAACCCGATGCAGCAGAGAAGCCATTCGAGGAGCTATTTGCGGCAGTGGCTTAGATATCTAGAAATCAGACCAGCCTTCGATCGTTAAATTAGGAACCGATCGAGGGCTGCTTTCAATTCCTCAATTTCGCTCTCGATATTGCCTTCTTTGGCGGCACGAGCAATACATTGAGTCAAATGCTCGTCTAAAATCATCCGAGCCACTCGATCGAGGGCACCTCTCACGGCGGCAACTTGAACTAGCACATCAGGACACGGGCGATCGCTCTGCACCATCGTTTTGATGCCGCGAATGTGCCCCTCAATGCGAGAGAGGCGATTTACGACTTTGCGCTGTGACTCCTCGGTGTGAACGTGCGGATGAGACGCAGAGCCATAAGCATGAAGATGATCAGGATCAGAGTGAGGATCTAGCTCTTGACTGCGAGGACGATCGGAGGTGGTCATAACAATGCGCCTCTAAACCAGTTTTCTAGGGGTATTCACGATCTTAAACTACAGATCGAGGTTTCCGAGGTTGCCAGCTACTGAACTACACGGATTTACTCAGTAATTGGCAAAATAGATTTAACTGTTGTAGACAGAATTGGCGATCGTGACGGTGCGATCGTTCGTAGTTTCAAACGTTATGAGTCAAGCTATGCAACGTCACCAATCTTCTAGCTTTTTTCGTCGAGTGCAAGGGAGCGTGCTGTCGATTTTTCTGGTTTTAGGGTTGAGCCTCTCCTTTCCGCTCCCGTCTCAAGCCGTCCCGCTTTTGGGAGTCGCAGACTCTATTCAACCTGCCGGAGAAACCGCAGCGCTACCCAAAAAAGCGATTCAGCCAGGGAGCTTTGTCGCCGAGGCAGTCAAACTCGTAGGAGCTGCCGTCGTTCGCATTGACACAGAGCGGACAGTGACTCGTCGAGCGACGGTTGATCCCATCTATGAAGATCCCTTCTTCCAGCGCTTTTTTGGAGACGGAGCAATTCCTCAAGCTCCTAGAGAAGAACGGTTGCGGGGTCAGGGATCGGGATTTTTGATTGATAAGAGTGGGGTGATTTTGACCAACTCTCATGTCATCAACGGAGCAGACAAAGTGACGGTAACTCTTAAAGACGGGCGCACCTTTGAAGGAAAAGTGCGCGGTTTTGACGAAGTGACCGATCTCGCGGTGGTCAAGATTAGCGGCAATGATAATCTGCCTGTGGCTCCTCTGGCTGACTCAGATCAGGTGCAGGTGGGTGACTGGGCGATCGCGGTTGGCAATCCTCTCGGTTTAGACAACACAGTGACTCTGGGCATCGTCAGCACCTTGAAGCGATCGAGCGCCCAAGTCGGCATTCCTGACAAGCGGATTGACTTTATTCAAACCGATGCTGCGATTAATCCTGGCAATTCTGGTGGGCCGTTGTTGAACGATCGGGGTGAAGTGATTGGCATCAACACCGCTATTCGTGCCGACGCGATGGGAATCGGCTTTGCAATTCCGATTAACAAAGCCAAGTCGATTAAAGACCAACTGGCACGAGGCGAAACGATTCCCCATCCCTATTTAGGGGTGCAGATGACGACGCTGACTCCAGAAATCGCCCAACAAAACAACAGCGATCCCAATTCGGCATTTATGGTGCCCGAAGTAAATGGAGTGATTGTGATTCGGGTGTTGCCCAATACGCCTGCGGCAGTGGCAGGGTTGCGTCGGGGCGATGTGATTACTCAAATCGATGGGCAAGCAGTCGCCAAGGCTGAACAGCTACAGGCTGTGGTCGAAAACAGTCACTTAGGACAGACGCTCAAAATTCAATTAAGGCGGGGTGATCAAACCCAGCAACTTGCAGTCAAGACGGCTGAGTTAAAGAACGCAGGTTAGAGGGTTTTGGCTAGAACGATCGCGAGAGGGCACGACATGTCGTGCCCCTACCTCACTCCGCGCTCTTTTTGTACGGGCATGGCACTGCCGTGCCCTCATGCGGATCTGTCACGTTCGCGAATCAAACTGGCATAACGCTTTTAGATTTGGTAGGGTCTTATGATATTCGCCTGTGCGATCGCAGATCGAGCCGCTTCTTGACTGCTCAGGCACAGAAAATTTTGCTTTCAAGTTGTTCCGAGGATCAGCATGGGTGGACTAAAAGGACGGGATTTATTGAGTTTGGCAGACCTCAGCGCAGAGGAAATCACAGCGCTGCTTGACTTAGCGGCTCGGATGAAGGCTGGAAATGTGACCCCGATCGCCACTAACGGTTATATTCCAGTGCTGGGATTGCTGTTTTATAAAGCGTCTACCCGCACTCGCGTCAGCTTTACGGTAGCAATGGCTCAACTGGGTGGGCAGGTGATTGACTTGGCAGTTAGTTCAACCCAAGTGGGTCGGGGTGAACCGATTACCGACACGGCGCGGGTGCTCGATCGCTACGTCGATATTTTGGCGATTCGCACCTTTGAGCAGCAAGACATCGAAACCTTTGCCGAATATGCAAAAATTCCGATCGTCAACGCCCTGACCGATTTAGAGCATCCTTGCCAAATTCTGGCAGATTTACAGACCGTTCAAGAAACTTTTGGCACACTTTCAGGCTTAACGCTGACCTATCTAGGAGATGGCAATAACATTGCTCATTCTTTGCTGTTGGGATGTGCGCTGGTAGGGATGAATATTCGCATTGCCTCGCCGTCAAACTATCAGCCCAACGACGCGATCGTGCAGCAAGCCAAAACGATCGCCGCCGGACAGTCTGAAGTGATTTTGACCCCTGACCCGATCGCGGCTGCCAAAGGTGCCCAGGTGCTCTACACCGATGTGTGGGCAAGCATGGGGCAAGAAGACCTCGCCGATTCTCGAATTCCGATCTTTCAGCCTTATCAGGTGAATGAGCAGTTGATGACTTATGCAGACAAAGACGCGATCGTGCTGCATTGCCTCCCGGCGCATCGAGGTGAAGAGATTACCGATGGCGTAATGGAAGGCGCTCAATCTAAAATCTGGGATCAGGCAGAAAACCGGATGCACGCTCAAAAAGCGCTGATAGCAAGTCTGTTGGGGTTGGTTTAGCTCAAAGTTTTTTCTCAAAAAGTGTTTTCATAAAGCCACGACAAGCCATGCTGCATTCTCATCTTGACGCTGATAACAACGGTCACAAATCGTTTGAATTACCCGGAGCACGACCGCATTACACGCCCGATCGTCCGGGTCAAGTTGAGCATATTTTTCTAGATCTGGTGCTTGACATTCCTAATCAAAGCTATCGAGGTGTATGTCTAACGCGGCTAAACCCGATTCGTGATGGCATCGATCGTCTGACGCTAGATGCAGTTAGCCTTAACATTCAGTCGGTCAAAGTTGCAGAAGTTGAGCAGCCTTTTGAATATGATGGCGAACAGCTACATATTCGCCTCAAGCAACCAACAAAAATAGGAGAAGTGATTGAACTGGCGATCGCTTACCACGTCGAAAAGCCCCAACGAGGACTCTATTTCGTCGCTCCTGATCAGCACTATCCCGATAAACCGACGCAAGTTTGGACTCAAGGCGAAGACGAAGATTCTCGCTTCTGGTTTCCCTGCTTTGACTATCCGGGGCAGCTTGCCACCTCTGAGATTCGGGTGAATGTGCCTAAACAACTGATGGCGATTTCAAACGGTGAACTGATCGGCACCACGACTCAAAACGATAGCAAAACTTATCACTGGTTGCAAAAGCAAGTTCACCCCACTTATTTGATGACGCTGGCAGTTGGAGACTTTGCCGAATTGAAGGACGAGTGGCAAGGTAAGCCTGTCACTTACTACGTTGCAAAAGGGCGCGAAGCGCAGGCCCGTCTCAGCATGGGCAAAACGCCCCAAATGATTGAGTTTTTTAGTCAGAAATACGGCTATTCCTATCCATATCCCAAATATGCCCAGGTCTGCGTCGATGATTTTATCTTCGGCGGCATGGAAAACACCTCAACCACGCTTCTGACCGATCGCTGTTTGCTCGATGAACGAGCCGCGATCGACAACCGCAGCACCGAAACGCTAGTCGCTCACGAGTTGGCTCATCAATGGTTTGGCGACTTGGTAGTGATTAAGCACTGGTCACACGCCTGGGTTAAAGAAGGCATGGCATCTTATGCAGAAGTGCTGTGGGTTGAGCAAGAATACGGCACAGACGACGCAGCCTATTATCTGCTGGGAGAAGCCCGCAGCTATTTAGACGAAGATGCTTCTCGCTATCGTCGCCCTCTCGTGACGCACGTTTATCGAGAAGCGATCGAGCTTTACGATCGGCACATTTACGAAAAAGGAGCCTGTGTTTATCACATGATTCGGGCTGAGTTGGGAGACGATTTGTTCTGGAAGTCGATCGCCACTTTTCTCGCTGACAATGCTCACAAAACCGTCGAAACCGTAGATCTGCTGAGAGCGATCGAGAAAGCTACCGGACGCAATCTCATGTTTCTGTTCGATCAGTATGTTTATCGGGGCGGGCATCCTGATTACAAAGTCGCTTACACATGGGATGGAGACAGCAATCTCGCCAAAGTGACGGTCACGCAAACTCAGGTTAGTGACAGCAATCTCAAAGAATTGTTTGATCTCAAGATTCCGATCGGCTTTGGCTTTGGCGATGCTGTCAAAACCTTCACGGTTCGCATTCACGATCGCGAACAAAGCTTCTACTTTCCGCTCGAACAAAAGCCAGATTTTGTCAGTTTTGACGTGGGAAATCACCATCTCAAAACTGTGGTGCTGGAGTATTCAATGCCAGAACTTAAGGCGCAGCTTCAGCATGATCCCGATCCAATTTCTCGCCTTTATGCCGTGGAAGCGATCGCCAAAAAAGGCGGGTTAGAAGCCATAAAAATCTTGTCTGAAGCGTTGCAGAAAGATAGTTTTTGGGGAGTCCGGGCAGAGCTTAGCCGAAATCTAGCCAGCGTCAAACTCGACCAAGCCGTCGAAGCCGTGCTGTTGGGACTCAAAGACCCAGAAGCGCGAGTCCGTCGAGCCACCGCAGAGTCTTTAGCGCAAGTCAAAACGCCTGAGAGCTACAAAGCGCTCGAATCCGTGATTGAAAAAGGAGATGCCAGCTATTATGTCGAAGCAGCAGCCCTCCGAAGTTTGGGGAAAGTTGCAGCCTCTGGGCTAGGCGACGCTCCTAAAGAAGAAAAAGTTTTGAAACTTCTTAAAAGCGTACTCAACGAGCGGCAAGGCTGGAATGAAGTGGTGAGGTCAGGCGCGATCGTTGCCCTCAGCCACCTCAAAACCTCTGAAGCAGCTTTAGATTTAGTGTTGGAATATACGACGATCGGCGTTCCGCAACCGCTCCGTCTGACGGCAATTCGTTCGCTCGGAGCAATCTCTAGCGGTCAAACTAACGTCAACTTAGAGCGAATTTTAGAGCGATTGCAGGAGTTGTCGAGAGAGACTTTCTTTTTGACTCAGGTGTCAGTTGCCGTCGCGCTAGGGCAAATGGAGACCACTAAAGCGATCGGCATTTTGCAATCACTCGCCGATCAAACCCCTGATGGGCGGGTGCGTCGCATTGCGGAAGAGTCGATTCAGACGGTGCAGAAAAAAGCGGGTTCTGATCAGGCAGTCAAGCAACTGCGTGAGGAATTTGATCAGCTCAAAAAAGACAATCAGGAGCTAAAAAGCCGTTTGGAAAGCTTAGAAGCAAAGGCTTGACCGTTCATCACGTCAGCTTTACAGATCTATGTCTCTTGGAATACAAGTTGTACTGGCTGCTACATAAATAACGCTCTATGTCCGATAAACTCACACTTCAGTATGTCTTTGGATATAGGTGTGAGGTTTGATGGTTAGCAAGTTAACAATCTGCAAGTCCCTGTTGCTGTCTCCGATCGTGTGGACAGTTTTGTATAGTACCCATTCTCAAGTTGCTCGATCAGAATCAGCGACCCTTCAGAAATTGGTAGAGCCAATCGTAGCCCTGCAACCTGCCACTGCTGCACTTTCTCCAACCGTTTCAACGGCGGCAGGCTCCGTGATCACTCAGCCAGCAGGCTCGATCGTCCAGCAAGTCACCAGTCAGGACAGCCGCCTCAGTCTGGATGCAGTGCAAGATGTGGCGGCATTTGATAAACCCGAAGCCGAAGCTGATTCGTCATTAGAACAAGTCACTTCGGTGTCACAATTGACCGACGTTAAACCCACAGACTGGGCGTTTCAAGCCCTGCAATCTCTCGTCGAGCGCTATGGCTGCATCGTGGGCTATCCCGACAAGACCTATCGGGGCAACCGTGCCCTCACTCGCTTTGAGTTTGCGGCAGGGTTGAACGCCTGTCTCGATCGCGTCAACGAGCTAATCGCCGCCGCAACCGCAGATCTCGTCAAAAAAGAAGATCTGGTAACGCTGCAAAAGCTGCAAGAAGAATTCGCGGCTGAATTAGCCACCTTGCGCGGTCGAGTCGATGCCCTCGAAGCACGAACCACCACTCTCGAAAAGCAGCAGTTTTCGACGACCACCAAGCTATTTGGCAACGTTTGGATCAACGTTACAGGCGCAACTGCCGGAAAAGGAGTGCGGTTTGAAGGCCCTGCTGGCAGCGAAGGGGATGCTTTGGGACGGTTCTTTGCAACCCGCGCCCCGATTACTAGGAGACCCACTACGCTGACGGCTCAAGACCCCAACATTACAATGAGCTTTTTGACCTGGCTGACTCTCTCAACTTCTTTTAGTGGAAAAGACCAGTTGGTGACACAGTTAGCGGCTGGAAATGGCGTTTCTCCCTATAACCAATATGCGTCGGCTGGCTTTTATAATGCATCGGGCGTTCCCTTCCTTGACCAAACAGGCGGCACGGTGAACGGTCGCGCTGACTTTGTGATTCACGATCTGTTCTACAGCTTTCCGCTCAACGATGCGGTGAAGGTGACGATCGGCCCTCGCATCAACTGGTATCGTCACTTTGATGCCAACCGCTTTAACTTTGTCTTTAACTCAGGTGCCAGTTTCGACACCGCTAATAGCACTCAGTCTAATTCCATCGATCGTGGGTCAGGGGCAGTGGTTGAGGTCACTCTCAGCAAACAGTTTCGTCTGACTTTAGGCTATCTAGGTGAAAACACAGAATTCTTGCCGTCGGAGTTTGGCTTCAACACATCGAGCAACCCAAAATTTGGTCTATTTGGCGGCACCAACACAGCCTCAGCAGAACTGATCTTCTCGCCTACCAGCAACATTAATCTGCGTCTGCAATATAATCACTCTCGCATTCAAGCCTATGGTGGGCAGGTCGGAGGGGCGATCGGAGAACCAATTCCTTACGGTTATCTGGATGCGGGCCCTGGTTTCTCAAATGGAGTTGTGGGTGGGGGGCTGAGATATGCGATCGCCGATATGTTTGGCGTAAACTTTGACTGGATGCTAACCCCTGGTCTTGGTGTGTTTGGGCGCTATAGTTTTGCAACTGCCAGACTCAACCCGATCGATCAAAAAGTTAGAACTCAATCTTTCCAAGTCGGCGTTGGCTTTCCTGACTTGGGCAAGAAAGGCGCTTTGGGCACTCTCACTTTCTTGATGCCGATGGATATCACTAAGGGGCGCACTTATTTTGCTTCTGGCGGTGGCGATGGTGGCACGCAATATGAGCTAGAAGCCTCTTACTTCTATCCGCTCAATCAACACGTTGCAGTGGTGCCCACGTTCTACGCGATTTTTAACGCCAATAACTTTAACAGCAACCCTACCGTTTTTGTGGGTAGCTTGCGGACTCAGTTTAGTTTCTAGAAAGTGAATCGACCCGGCGACAATTGCTTGATGATTTCGTCGTTCTCTCCAGTCAGACTGGCGGCAAATCGTCGAGCGATCGCGGGCACGATCGCGAGGGGGTTGCTAAATCCTGAAAAGAGGTGAATACCTTCGATTGAGGGAATTGCACCCACGAGCGGGAGACGATCGCGGCTAAAGGCAATGGTGCAATGGTGCCAAGTTCCGGGCAAATTGCCGACTTTAGGTAAAATGGCACTGATTTTAGTTCGTAGATCGGCTTCGCTTTGAGTGGCATCGATCGTCGCTTTGGGATCAGTTAGCGTTCGGCTCGTTTGTCCGATCCGAATTCTGCCGTCTAAAAACTGGACGGCTCCCGCATCCAAAATCGAGGGCACAGGTTCGTGTCCAGGTTCATTCCAAAGGTCTTCGACTTCAGGTTGAGTTGCGTCGGCTTCGAGCTGAAATCGTTCTGCTTCGGCTGGCATTACCAACGTGCTTAACCTCAAATCGGTGGGAGGTGTTTCGATAATTTCGGCATGGGTGAAGTATTGCTTGACCTGAATCCCAGATTCTTGAAGCAGTTGGCGGGTAATTCCTCCCGTGCAAATCGCAATGTTAGCGGCATGTAAGGGGCCGATCGTCGTGGTCACTCCTGTAATCCGACTGGCACCTTCTTTCACAAACCCAGTCACTTGAGCGATTTTGAGTTCTCCCCCGACTCGCTGCATGGCTTGACTATAAGCCTGAGTCGTCAGTTCGACCTCAATGTGGCCATGACGAACGGTTAGCGCTCCTGCGATCGCTGTTGGGTTCAACAATGGTTCTAACTCGCAAGCTTCTCTAACACTTAGCAAACGAGGCGGAATCGCAAAGCTGGCATATTGCTGTACCAGAGCTTGCGGATCGCTGTGTGCGGCAACGGTCAGCAGCAAATCTAGTTCTCGAAACTGGGTGTCTGCTTCTAACTCAGCTGAAAGAATTCGATGCCGCTCAATTCCTTCAGCGCAAAGTTGACGAGTCAGAGCGGTAGTTCCTGACCAATAAGCGATGCCGCCATAGCTGTAGCGGGTGGCTCCTGTTAAGGGATGGTGTTGTTCTAATAACAGGGTTGAAAATCCTTGTTTTGCCAGCTCGTAAGCAAGCGCGGCACCTGTGATCCCGGCCCCGACCACAATCCAGTCATAAGTTGTCATAAGGAGTTTAAGACTTGAAACTACGGATAGTCTAGGGGGTGAATGGGGCGATCGACCGTCTATTGCTGACATTTTTTATATCGAGAGAGCAATTACCTATAAAGCACTATCTCTAATCGTGATCCACGATACAAAATCACCCTAAAGAGGGATGCTTCAATCGTTTTTTGTAATCAGAGACTTTTGAGCCATAAATTGTCCGTTTAAGAACCACTAGGAGGAAACTTTGAGTCATCAACCTTTTTCATCTCTATCTCGTCGTCAAGTGATCCGAGGTTTATTAGCGGCAGGTGCATTTGGCGCAACCTCACGACTTTGGACGGGCTGCACCCCTTCTACACCAACGGCTAGCAGTGGTGAAGCTTCACCAGGTGCCTCTCCTATATCGGCAAAAGAGTTGGTGATGGGCTTCATCTATGTCGGGCCCAAAGACGATTTTGGCTATAACCAAGCCCACTTTCAAGGAAAGGAAGGACTCGCAAAAGTGGCAGGAGTCAAAACGATCGACCAGGCGAGCGTTCCTGAAACCACTGAGGTGCAGGAAGTCATGCGGAACATGATCGAGCAAGACAAAGCAAATGTCTTATTTCCCACCTCGTTTGGTTATTTCGATCCCCATATACTCAAACTAGCGGCTGAATACCCAGAGGTGCAGTTCTTCCACTGCGGCGGCATGTATGTTGAAGGCAAACACCCCAAAAACGTTGGCAGCTATTATGGCTACATCGACGAGATGCAATACATTTCGGGAATTGTTGCCGCCCATACGAGCAAGACAGGCAAACTAGGGTTTGTGGCGGCGAAACCGATTCCGCAAGTTCTGCGAAATATCAACAGCTTCACGCTAGGCGCACGCAGCGTCAAACCCGCGATCACGACGCAAGTGGTTTTTACGGGCGATTGGTCAGTTCCAGTTAAAGAAGCCGAAGCCACTAACAGCATGGTCGATCAAGGCATTGATGTGATCACCTGCCACGTAGACAGCCCCAAAGTCGTGATCGAAACGGCAGAACGGCGCGGCATTTATACGGGTGGCTACCATGCAGATCAGATTTCGCTTGCGCCCAAAGGCTATTTAACTGGGGCTGAATGGGATTGGACAAGCGTTTACACCAACTACGCCAAAATGATTCAAGAGGGCAAAACCTTGATGAATGGCGGAATTCCTCATCTTCTACGAGGAGGTCTAAAAGACGGGTTTGTCAAGCTGTCTGCTTACGGCCCTGCGGTGGGCGACCCTGCTAAAAAAGACGCAGAAGCCGCAAAAGCTAAACTTATGGATAGCTCTTTAACGATCTACAAAGGCGAACTGAAAGACAACACAGGCAAAGTGCTGCTGCCATCTGGAAAGGAATATGCTCAGAAAGCTGGCGAACTAGAGGCAATGAGCTGGCTAGTAGAAGGTGTGGTTGGCAAAACAGCCTGATGAAGATCTTGGATCTTGGATTTATGGAGGTTTCGGTTTTTTGGTGATCAAACGCCTCTAGAATTGTTGAACCGAAATTCACACTTGGCTCTCTAAATGGGCACGGCAGGCAGTGGACACGGCAGTGCCATGTCCCTACGCAAATTCGGGATTTAATTTAATTCACGATTCTAACCGTCCATCCAAAATCCAAAATCGCAAAGGAGTTCCATTCACGATGACCGTTCCTCACACGGGTTTCGGCGCACGATTGCCAAAGCAAAATCGCTTTGTTTCAGCAACCTGGCTAATGGGTGATTTCTGGGTTAAGCGATCGCGGCTCCTCCAATTAGGGCTGGCAGCCTTTGTCGCGATCGCTCTAATCACGCTGGCTTACCCCTCTCTCGCCTTGCAAGCCACGATCGCGCCCGTGGCTCCTCAATTAGGCGATACCCTCTCGATCGTGGTGCAGTCAAACAGCAACCCGACGGTGACCATGGGGGCTAAAACCTATTCGACGTTTGATCAGGGAAATCGTCGGTTTCGGGCGCTTTTGCCAACCACGCCGCTCGATCGTCCTGGCAAACTGCCGATTCGGATCAACGATGGGCAAGACGTGCAAGAACTGACGGTGAATTTAAAGCGACGATCGTTCCCCACTCAACGCATTTGGCTTCCTCCTGGTAAAGGCGACAACGGCACGGATTTAGAGTTCGATCGTGTGGATGCTTTTAAGCAGATTGTCAGCCCTCAAAAACTTTGGCAAGGAAAGCTACTGCGCCCAAACGCGGGCGAGATCACTACGGGCTACGGCGTACGTCGCTACTATAACGGTGAGTTTGCCAAAGATTATTATCATCGAGGGGTTGATTATGCCGGAAACTATGGGTCTGCCATTATCGCCCCGGCGGCTGGACGGGTTGCCTTAGTGGGTCGTGAATCAGAGGGCTTTAAGATTCACGGGAACTGCATTGGCATTGATCACGGGCAGGGAGTATCGAGCATTTTTCTGCATCTCAGCCGCATCAATGTTAAAGAGGGCGATGTCGTCAAGGCAGGGCAAACGATCGGTGCGCTAGGTGGCACGGGGGCGGCAACTGGGCCTCACTTGCATTGGGGCTTATATGTACAAGGGCTGTCGGTTGACCCAACACCCTGGCGATATGCAGGTTTTCAGTGATGGCTTGGTAGGGGCACGGCATGTCGTGCCCCTTTTTTATGCCTAAAGACGATCGCTGCCTCTGACTTGAGAAGGATTAGTTTACCCTCCACTTTTCACTACAGTTTCAGTGGAAATTTACTAAAAAAGTTGAGAATGATTATGGCGATCGACGATCTTATTAAAAACGCTAAAGAGGCGCTGCCTAATGTCACGCCAACCCCTCCTGACTTAAAGACCCAATCTTCGGTGCATGACCTCAAATCTCGCTTAGAGTGGGGCGAACCTGCACTTACAATTTTGGATGTTCGTCCTCGTGAACTGTTTAACGATAGTCACATCATGGGCGCGATGGATTTTCCGCTCAATGAGTTAGTCGCCCTGGCAAAGAATAGTCTGGAGTCTGGACGAGACATTTATATCTACGGCGCAAACGAGCAAGAGACATCACAGGCGGCTGCGCTGCTGCGCGAGGCAGGCTTTCGGGCGGTTGCCGAACTAAAAGGTGGATTGGCTGAGTGGAAGGCGATCGGCGGTTCGACTGAGGGCGCGGTTGATGGAAGTCAAGAGCCAGGAGAACACGCTTATAACGTGGTTTCTCAGGTGAAACACCACAAAGATACTCAAAAGCTCAATTTCAAATAGCTTGAAATCAGCGTCAAATCTTTTATTTGATCGGGCAGTGGGTAATTAGGGTTGTCCACTGCCCGCTTTTTGTTAAAGGTGATTTTCGCGATGTGTGGAAGATTTAGTCAAAGTCTAATCGGTGACGTGATCGCTGAAGCTTTTCAATTGGTTGAGATTCCTGATTGGCAGCCTCGCTATAATATTGCCCCCACGCAGACGATCCCGGCGATCGTGGCGGCTGAGAGCGGTAATCGTCAGTTTAAACCGCTGCGCTGGGGGTTGATTCCGTCGTGGTCAAAAGATCCGGCGATCGGGGCAAAATTGATTAACGCCCGATCAGAAACCGTGACCGAAAAGCCTTCGTTTCGGTCTGCCTTTAAACAACGTCGCTGCCTGATTTTGGCGGATGGCTTTTATGAGTGGCGCAAGCAGTCGGGCAAGAAGCAGCCGTTCTATTTTCGATTAGAGGACAGTAGCCCTTTTGCTTTTGCGGGTTTGTGGGAGCGCTGGCACGACTCAGAAGATGACAGGCTAGAAACCTGCACAATTTTGACTACAGAGGCAAATCAGACAGTGGCTCAGGTGCACGATCGCATGCCCGTCATCCTGCATGCAGACAGTTACGATCGCTGGCTTGATCCATCTCAGCCTTTGGAATCGCTACAAGCCCTTCTGTGCCCTTATGATAGCAATCTCATGACTGCCTACCCAGTCAATTCAAGCGTCAATAGCCCATGGAATGATACGCCAGACTGCACTGTTCCGCTTGTTGAACCGATGGCAACTTAGCGGATCGCTTCCCGTGGAGAAGGGGCGCTCATTTCACGCACCGCGTCAGGCAGTGTTGCAAAGCGAGGATCGGGGGGAAACGCCATTTCTTCGATCGCGCCCGGCTCTCCGAGCTTCTTAGACTGCCCATCGTTAAATGACACCATGACACCCCCAGCATTGCCAGCCCGGACAACGACTTGCTGATTGGCAGCCCAGGCGCGTTGAGTTCCTTCTGGAAGAACGCCTTCAAACTCAGTTTTGCCATCAGTCACCACTCGCACCCAAGACTGAGCGGTTAGCATCATGCCAACTCGTACCGCTTTTTGGGCCCCAGGCTGCTTCTGGGCGAGGGGCACCTTTGCTACGTTTTGCAATGGGTTTATCGGCCCGATCGGAGTTGGAGTCGTCGGCTGCATCTTCATTTCTGCATTCGCCAGTTCGGGCTGACGCATTGAGCGATTGAGGAAGTAAGACAGCCCATTAACCGCCGAAATGATCAATAGCATGTAGATCAGATAGAGATGCACCGGACGCAGTTGCGCCCCTGGCAAGCTCCGCCAAGACGGACGGTAATCAGGAAGCTTATAAGAGGTCGGAAACGTACTTGCAAATTCGACTCCATCTAAGCCGATCGCGTCAGCATATTGTCGAATAAAACTTTGAATGTAGACAGACTCAGGCAAGCTGTCTATTCTGCCCTGCTCGATCGCCTCTAACAGACGCGGCTGAATTCGAGTTTTACTGGCAATTTGTTCTAAAGAGATCTCTTGCTGCTGCCGCAATTCACACAACTGCAATCCCATCTCTGTTAGCCGTTCTGCCTGGTCTCGATTGGTTTGGAGGGTTTGCTTATTCATCCGCTATGCTCTTGGATTTCTGCTGATGACCTGATAGATGTTAGGTCAATTCGGTCTTTTAAAGATTGGATCTCAAAACTCTCTAAGGGGCGATAGGTGCCACTGGGCAAGAAAGGTCTGCCGGGGGGATTGAGCTGAATAGAGTCGATCGCAGTGCGATGAAGCTCAAGGACGGGGTGCCCCAATTGGTCTGCCACTCTACGAATTTGTCGATTTCTCCCTTCGTTGAGAATGACTTCTAAGAGTGTTTTGGCTCTAGCACAGTTTATCACTCTGACCTGAGCGGGTAGTGTCTGCCGACCGTCTAACAAGACTCCTTGCCGCCACTGCTGTAGCATCTGCTCTGAAGCCACTCCTTCAACCCAAACCTGATAGGTTTTGGGAACATGGTGACGAGGGTGAGTGAGATAGTATGTCAAATCACCGTCGTTTGTTAAGAGTAGTGCTCCTGTCGATTCTACATCTAAGCGACCGACGGGGTGAAGCCCTTGACCTTGACGAATTTTTTCAGGAAGCAAGTCTAAGACCGTTGGACGGTTTTGAGGGTCATCACACGTAGAAACAATGCCCCTAGGTTTGTTAAGTAACAAGTAGAGCAATTGAGGGCGCGCGATCGGCTTCACAATTCTACCGTCTACTGCTACTTCGTCAAGGGCTGGATTTGTTTTTTGCCCCAGATGCGCCACTTCGCCGTTAAGACGCACGCGCCCCTCTAGAATCATTTGTTCAGCTTGACGGCGAGAAGCGATCCCCCACTGAGAAAGAATTTTTTGCACTCGTTCATGCATGGCAGATGCGCCCGATAGATCTTTGAATTTGCGGAACTCAACAGTTTTTACTGAGTGTACTTCTGTATAAATACT
The DNA here is from genome assembly GCF_003003695.1 of Phormidesmis priestleyi ULC007. Classification (NCBI taxonomy): domain Bacteria; kingdom Bacillati; phylum Cyanobacteriota; class Cyanophyceae; order Leptolyngbyales; family Leptolyngbyaceae; genus Phormidesmis; species Phormidesmis priestleyi. The sequence goes on along the minus strand of NZ_PVWG01000020.1, from coordinate 32,932 downwards.
AGCGTGTACTGATGTATACATTTATTACACAATCACGTCCTCAGCACAATCTCCTACAGAATTAAGCTCTTTTGCTGAAATCCTCAACTTCAGAATAGGGTAATTGAATCTGTAACCAGGCTCCTCCAGTTTTGGGATCGTTACTTGCGCTAACTGAGCCTTGATGAGCTTCGACAATTTGCCGCGCGATCGCCAGCCCCAACCCACTGCCACTGCTTAACTGAATCGGCTTCGCACTGGCGAGATCTCGCTGGGGATCAGGGTGGCGCGATCGAGAAGGGTCAGCCCGGTAAAACCGCTCAAAAACATGAGGCAACGCTGTCTCTGGAAACCCCTGCCCTGCATCAATGATATCAATCTGAATGTGCTGAGAAGTTCTGCCTGATTTGGAGGATAAATGATTTTGAAGACCCACCCGGACTCGAATTAATGTTTTAAGAGGACTGTACTTGATCCCATTATCAAATAAGTTGAGTAACACTCGGTGCAATCGAGCTTCATCAGCCTCAATGAGCAGGTGTTGAGGGCCTTCATAGCTAAGGGTTAACTCCTTTTCACTTGCAAGCGGCTCTAGACTTAACCAGGCAGCGTGGATCAGCTTGACTAGATCGATCGGCTTCACGTTGAGCCGTTGAACTGGGTTGACCTCTAGTTGGCTGAGATCTAGTAATTCTTGAACCAATGTGCTTAATCGAATGGCTTCCGCAAGGAGGCGATCGACCCAGTTGCGAGTGGGTGGCTCTAACCGCGATTGCAGCGTTTCCGCTACGAGTCGAATGGAGGTGAGCGGGGTTTTTAGCTCGTGAGCGACATCCGATGCCCAGCGATCGCGCTGCTGCGCCAAAGTCAAAGCTTCTTGGCGGTTTTCTAAAAACACCCCCACGTTGTCATCTGCCAAAAGAAAGGCATAGCCCCGAAGCGGAGTTGTGCGCTGATCGGATAAGTTAGCCGCATCGACCGATGTTGGGTAGAACATCCACTCCCGTTGACAAGGCGTTTCAGATTCTCTCGCTTGCTCGATCAACAGATCTAGCTCATAAGAACGCACCAACTCTAGAAGCAATCGCGGCTGAAGCGGGTTGCAGTTGGGAATGCTCAATAGCTGGCAGGCTTGCGAGTTACACAATGTCAACTGGTTTTCTTCGTCTACCTGCAAATAGCCAACCGGAGCGCAGTTGACAATCTGTTTCCAGGTTTCTGACTGACGCTCTAGGTCTTGGTTAGCTTGCCGATAATTGGCGATCGCCATCATTAACTGAGACGAGATAGAAAACAGGGTTCCCCGATCGGCTACGTCTAGACTTTGAGTAATCTGCTTGAGTTGCAAACTTAGTCGGACTCGATAGCAGATGAGCGGCACCAGCCCAATGGCAATCCCCGCTAGAAACCATAGAAGTTTCACAGGCAAAAAAGAATGAAAAATAGAAGATCGGAAACTGGAAATGTGTGACGATCGCAATCTCTAATTTCGACCTTTCAATTTTCGCGCATTCTAGCCGAAGCGGTAGCCAAATCCCCTCACGGTGACTAAATATTCGGGGTTGCTGGGGTCAACTTCTAGTTTCTCCCGCAGCCATCGAATATGGACATCGACCGTTTTGCTATCACCGATAAAGTCGGGCCCCCAAATTTTTTCGAGTAGCTGATCGCGTGACCAAACGCGCTTTGTATGGCTGATGAATAGCTCTAGCAGCTTAAATTCTTTGGGTGAGAAGTTAACTTCTTCTCCACGTACGGTGACGCGGCACTCTTGAGAAAAGACGGTGATGTCTTGAAACTTTAAGGTGGGCGCTTGACCAGAGGTTTGAAACTGCTGATGCCGTCGCAGCAGTGCCCGACACCGGGCCACGAGTTCGCGCATCCCAAAGGGTTTGGTCAAATAGTCATCGGCACCGACTTCTAGTCCGACCACACGATCGGTTTCCGTCCCTTTAGCACTGAGCATGAGAATGGGAATGCTATTACCTTCTCGGCGCACCAAGCGACAGAGATCGAGGCCATTAATATAAGGAAGCATCAGATCTAAAATAATCAGATCGAGCTTGGTGGAATCTGGCGGGTTGGGGAACCTTGACGATGAGTGATTGCTTTTGCCAGTTGCATTTTGAATCAGTTCTAAAGCGCTGCGACCATCTGCCGCTGTCAGCACTTCATAGCCTTCTTCACTCAGGGTCAGCGCGATCGTGTCACGAATCAAGTCTTCATCTTCAACAATGAGCAGCCTACCCAATTTCATATTGGGTTGAGCGTTTTTAGATTCTGCCGTTAACGCGGTTGGCATATGGGTGCTGGATGCAAATTCTTTCCACCCAAATCGTAACATTAATCGGATCGCCAGTATGGATCGATACATTTTCTTTGTTTTTAGAGGTTGCTACCCTCCAAAGAGAGATAACCAGAGCGGGATCACTAGCAAAAGCCCGATCGTGCTTAAAGCAATGCTGCTGGAGGCAAGATCTCGATCGAGATTATATTCTTCTGACAAGATCAGGCTTGCAAAGGCGCTAGGCATTCCTGCCATTAAAACGAGTGATAAACGAGAATCACCAGAGAGTCCTAAAAGGGTGGTTCCCAATGCGACTAAACTTGGCAAAACCATGATTTTGAGCGTTACCGGAATCAGGGCAGTTCTCAGACTCCTCCAGCCTTGAAGCTGACTTAATCGCATTCCCATTAACAAAAAGGATGCGGGGATCACAAACAAAAGTGACGAGTCGATGGCTAATTCTGCCAGATCGGGGAAGGGAATAGACTGAGTAAGATAGCCGATCGTAAAGGCCCAAAGTGAAGGCACCAGCAGCACATCACGGAGCAGTAGCCACCAATGATTGGGTTGAGCTGACCGCCCATAATAACTGGCGATTAAGACCCCAATGCCATAAGTGCCGACGAGATTTTGAGTGACGCTAAAAAAAATCGCCCAACTCATATCGCCTGCATTCAGCAAGGCTGGAATGATCCCCAAGCCCACAAAGCCAGTGTTGCCGAGCATACTAGCAATCACAAAAGTGCCTTGCTGAGGGCGATCGAGCGGGGGAAGCCACGATCGTAACTGTTTTCCCTGATTCTCATGCTCTTGAAAGCCGTCTTGCTTCAGCCAAAAACTTAATGCTTGCAGCGCTGACCAAGCCAAAATTAAGCCAGTTCCCAGAGTTGCCAGCGTTACGGCAGGAGCCAGTCCCGCTTGATGAGAGAAGTCAGTTTGCCGTGCTAGAGCAAAGATTTGCCAGGGAACGCCGACCCAATATAAGCTGCGGCCCAGTAAGTGGGGAAGCGTTTGAGGCACAAATCGAAAAGATAGAATCCCTAGCCCCGTCCAGAAGATCAGAGGCGTATAGGCGTGGAGCAGAGTTTCGACCATGCCAAATTAATAATGGGAATTCCCCACAGATGCCCCCAGAAGCGTTCCTTTTAGATTCTAAATTTTCTTTAATCATTCCACCACAAAAAATGTAATGAAATGGTTAACGCTAACCTTATAGAACTTGCCAATCTTTAATACGCCACTGATTATCTTGCAGCACTAGCGAATAGCGCACTTGCAGGTTGTCGGTTTTGGTGTCTGCGAGTTGTTCACCTTCATAGTATTTAGTCACTTCAGCGATCGTCGCGTTAGCAGTGGCTTGACCAGGATTCGTTGGGCTAACCTCAACTGTATCCACTTTTACAGTGTGTTCATATTGTTTGTACCAGTTTTCTCGCTTTGCTTCTTCAGCATTTTTGCGCCACTCAGCGAGTTTGGGTTCGGCTAAAACTTGAGTCAGTTTCTCAACGGTGTGAGTTTGCCCCATTGCGTCTTTCTTTGCGTCTAACCAAAACTCTAAAACTCGTTGCGCCGTCGCTTGATTCATTTCGCCAGAGAGCGGTGATGCGGCTGTCTGAGTCGGAATCGGGATCACAGGTTGGTCAAGCTGCACCAATAGCTGATCGTCAGTAGATTTAGAGGTGAGAAACTTCACCGATCGAAACAACAAAAAGCCCAGTGCCCCAACCGCAAAGATCCCGAACAAGAGCAGAGGGAGAGGAAGCCCTTTACGACGCTTGGTTTTTGCAGGCTGACCCTCACCGCGACGCGGCGGCAGATCGTCTGCGTCAGGGACGCGATAGCCGTTGTCGAGATTTCCGCGTTGGCGATCGCCGCTCGATCGAGGGCGTTGATCAGAAGAATTTAAGCCCCCTTCGGGTGAGAGATTGGCAATCTGCTCGGCGTTGGGCAGGGTTGCAATGCCAGAGGCGGCTGACAGAGTAGCAGTGGCATTGCGAGACCGATCCACGTCCATCTCGTGAACTTGAGCAGAGCGAATGGGTCGCCCGCTAGAAGTTGCGATTTCAGCAGGTTGAGCCGCGATCGTTTGAGAAACGGCTCCGCGTCGATTCCATTGCTGTTGAGCCGTCCACTCGGCTGACTCAGATTCGGCGGGCAACTCTTCGAGATATTCTTGAACTTGCACGTTGGCAAAGTAGTCTTTGAGGGAGACGTGCTGTTTTGACAGGTCACGGAAGTGCGGGAAAACTTCATCTTGAAGCCAACGTTCGGCATAGAGACACAGCCCTGGCAATAAATCGGGTGCCCCTTGAGAATTCTCCCGAATAAACACAAGAGGTTCATATTCTTGACTGAGGTCTAACGCTCGACTCGCTTCTTCGGTTTGCCCTAATAGCAGCGCACAGACTGACTGTTCTAAATGCACATCTTGCCGACTGCCCAAGCGCATCAGCATCAGTTTTGCTCGACGAATCAGCGCGGGTTGCTGCTCTGCAAAGCCTCGTGCCATCAGTGCGTAAACTGCAAGATAGGTGGCAACCGCCGACGGGCGACGCGCTTCTTCTTCAAATAAGGTCTGCTGTTCTTCGGCAGTTAGATAGCCGCGCAACTGTTGAATGAATCGCAAAAAGTCATCAATGCTTAACCCAGACTGGTCATTTTCTGTGCCGTCGATGCCGCCTCGCTCGCGCAGCATATCTCGCAGCAGCCGCAAACCGTTGCGGCGCTCGATCGAGTCTTGATCAGGCAATGCGAGGAGTTCTAAAATTCGATAGGGGCGCAGCTTGTAGAGGTCTGACTGAATCTCACCCCGAACACTAGAAAATAATCCTTCTCTCAGCAAAAGCTCTTGTCCCGTTTCTAATGCTTCAGCCGCGTTTTCATATTGTGCTTGCTGCCACTGTTCGCGACCTAGCTCAAGACAAGACAGCGCCACCGTCAAGACAATATCAGATAAAACAATTCTGGGGTCGCCAAAGCGTCCATCTTTTAAGTTGGCGTTGCCGCTACTGAGATAAGGGCGACCTAATCTTAGAACTAGTTCATATTCGCCTAGCTCTTGCAAGACCAGTAGCGCCCCGATCAATTGTTTGTCTTGAATCTCAATGCTGGGCGATCGAGCATCCGGGTGGGCGATCTCATCAGTCTGCGCCAGGTCTGGCTGACTGTGATCGACCTCATAAGGGCTGGCTAGAAAGCTGGCATCATAGTTTTGACGTTGCTCTGGTTTTGACAGCACTGAATAGGCTTCATCAAGCAACTGACGACGCGCCGCGATCGCCGCTTCAGAATACTCACGGCGAGGGAGTTGCAGGGCGCGATCGCGATGCGCCTGCTTTAGCTGGTCGGCAGTAGCCTGGATGGGTAGACCCAGAATCCGATAATAATCGAGCGAAATACGCACGGTTGACTTCCCCAGCAGTGAGCAATAATTAAGTGACGAGAACCCGGACAATAATCAGTTGAATGTCATCATACCCCGTAGATGCAAAGTCGGCAGCCTACTCAAGAAAAACTCAGAGATTAAGTATTCTTGGCAACAATCGTTTCTCAACCCTCGTAGAAGCACTATCAGCTTAGTGAAAAAGTAGATTCTTGAGTTTTGTAAGCCTCTGTGATCAGGTTTGACCCTTTATAATTTGATCTGTGACCCATCAGAACGGTATTTTAAACTAAATTATTATTGCTGAACTCTGTGATGCGCTCGATCGTGAAGTGATTTTTAGCATTTGATGAAGAGCGCTTGAGTAGAGAGTCTGTCTTGCACTAATGCCGAAGAACGTTTGCTTCGCGATCATAAATTATCAGGTTCGGATCATTGTCCAGTTTGGGTATTGCAGCAAGGAATCTAAAAGCGCATGGTACAGGAAAGAACGTTTCCGACAATTCAATCAACTTCTGCCCAAGTCACCCAATCAGAAGGGCTGATCCTTTATAGAGATATGATCTTAGGGCGCTTTTTTGAAGACAAGTGCGCTGAGATGTATTATCGAGGCAAAATGTTTGGCTTCGTTCACCTCTATAACGGGCAAGAAGCCGTTTCGACCGGGGTGATTCAAGCAATGCGCCCCGGTCAAGACTATGTTTGCAGCACCTACCGCGATCACGTTCATGCGCTCAGTGCTGGCGTTCCTGCCCGCAACGTGATGGCAGAGTTGTTTGGCAAAGCGACGGGTTGCAGCAAAGGGCGCGGCGGCTCGATGCACTTGTTTTCAGCAGAACATAAATTACTAGGTGGTTTTGCTTTTATTGGGGAAGGCATTCCCGTCGCGTTGGGTGCGGCGTTTCAGTCAAAATATCGTCGTGAAGCCTTGGGCGATGAAAGCTTTGATCAAGTGACGGCTGCATTCTTTGGCGATGGCACTACTAACAACGGTCAATTCTTTGAGTGCTTGAATATGGCGGCACTCTGGAAACTGCCGATTCTCTTTGTCGTCGAGAATAATAAATGGGCGATCGGCATGGCTCATGAACGTGCCACCTCTCAGCAAGAAATCTATAAAAAAGCCAGTGTGTTTGGGCTACCAGGATATGAGGTGGACGGCATGGATGTGCTGGCAGTGAGAGCGATCGCTCAAGAAGCCGTAGCGCGTGCCCGTGCGGGAGAAGGCCCGACACTGATTGAGTGTTTGACTTATCGCTTTAGAGGTCACTCGTTGGCAGACCCCGATGAGCTGCGATCGAAAGACGAAAAAGAGGCGTGGTTGGCTCGTGATCCGATCAAGAAGTTTGCGGCTTACTTGCTAGAGCAAAATCTGGCAGACCAACAAACGCTAAAGGATATTGAGAAAGAAATTCAGGCTGAGATTGATGAGGCGGTTGAGTTTGCGCTAGACAGTCCTGAACCCGATCCAAGCGAGTTGTATAAGTACATTTTTGCTGAGGATTAAGCTTAGTTAGAAAGGCGAAAGGGGAGTGTCTGCTCCCCTTATTCAGAGGCAAACTATCTCTGTTGAGCTTGACGCGTGTTTAGCACATTCATTACCTGAGCTTGAGTCATGCCTGAAGAGATTTTGGGATCATAAAGCATTCGGATTAGCGATCGGTCAATCTCCGAATATTGCGTGACATCTGTCCACGGCTGATAAAACACGCTTTCGGCATATTTGAATGAGTCTTGCATCAGACCCAATGATTGGGTGAGTTCTTCTCGAATCAGGTGCGATCGCTCTTTTTGAGTGACTTTTGTAGTTGTAATTAAAACGTTAGCGTTATAAATTCGGTTGTTTGCGTCCCACCGCGTCCAAAAATATCCATAATTGCCGGGTTGATAGTTTGGTTCTAGCTGACTAAATTGCGATTCGGGTGCAAAATGAATCGTGATATTGGGGTTGCGAACACCTCCGGTGCAGCAAGGCTGTTCGACCAATTGCAAGTGAATTCCACCATTGGTCAACTCATTGACTTCGCTAATCACAGAATTCAGCGTCTTCAAATCTTCAGTCGTGGGCGACCCAAGATATTGAATTCTCACGTCTCCTTGCCATTTGCGAATCTTAGAGGCGCTGCCCGACTGAGAAAACTCAGCCCCTAGTGCAATTTCTAGAAAATAATTGATCTGTTTTGACGTGAACTCTCCACTCGAAGGTCGGACAGGGCGAGTTTCAGGAATAACCGCGATCGCAGGTGAAGGTTGCTTTAAGACGGCTGGGCTTTTCACACTTGGCGACGGAGCGCTGGCGATCGGACTGACTAAATCGCCTCTCACCCAACCCTTAGCACCAAAATGATCAAACGTTACATAATACCAGGTGTAGCCATCAGAGGCTTGGGTTTGTTTGAGAATGTCTACCCGATCGCCCGCATAGCCAGAATAGGCAATGCCTGACTGCGTGGAAGGGTTAAGCCGCACGTTGATCTGGCTAGTGGCAAGATTCGCGGTCAGCATTGCCGGACGGGCCCAAGTGGGCAAAATTACAGCCAGTGAAATGCTAGTCGCGAGAAGAACTCTGGTAAGGGGATAGCGCATCGCAGCACGGGCGAAGGGTTTCAACTGCATGATTTTGGCTTCCAGCGTTTAGGGGTTATAGATGGACGGCTAGGCTAACTCAACCAGCATCGCGGTAGTCTTCTCCAGAGAACTGTACTTTTTACTTGGAGTTCCCCGGTTTTATGCATAAAGCTTGCCGACTTTGAATATAGTGCAATTGTACTATATCGTATCGCGTCTAGTGCTGGCTTTCTTAGTACCTAGTAGTTTTAATACATTAGTGCCTAGATTGATAGCTATTCGCTAAGGGCGATCGCCAATCGGGACATTTCACCAAAATCCTGCAAGAAGTTGCGAACGCAATTGGCAAAAATTTGAGGATCTTCAACGTGAATATTGTGCCCCGTATTGGGAATAACTTTGAGTTGAGCGACTTTACAATCATTCACCATCTCTTGATTGATTGTGATGAACTTACGATCGCGTTCTCCCACCAACAGCAATAGCGGATTTCGATGAATCTTTAGCCGATTCCACAAGCTCGGCTGTTCACCTGTGCCTAGATGACGCAGCGATTTTGCAAGCTCTGATGGTCGATTTTGCAAGCGTTGCTGGACAATTTGCTCAAACTTTGGATGCTGCTGAAACGATCGAAATAACGGCTGCTCATACCAATCAGCTAAAAACGCTGAAAAATCGGATTCTAAGCGATCGGCAAGCTTTGCATCGTGTTGTTTTCGTGCCAAGCGCTCCGATTCAGTTTTCAGTCCGGGAGATGCAGACTCCAACACTGCTTTTAGAAAACGATCGGGAAACTGCAACGCTAAGTACAACGCCAATCGGCCGCCCATTGAATAACCAATTAAATGGCATTGAGAAATATTCAGACGATCGAGAAGATTGACGATTAATTTTGCCGTGTTTGGCATCGTGTAATCTTCTTCATTAACCTGAGTTTTGCCGTGACCTGGCAAGTCTATGCTCAAGCAGCAGAACTGATCTAAAAGTAGCGGCACGATCGCGTCAAAGTCGTCACAACTGCCCAAAAATCCGTGCAAAAACAACACAATAGGTTGACTTCGATCGCCTTGAATTGTGAAATGAATCTGATTGGATAACGATCGTGAGAGGGTACGGCAGTGCCATGCCCCTACCCAATCTGTGTTCTCATGCGGATCTGTTGCGTCAATCAAATCGGTATTAATTTAGGCTAGAAATCTTAGGCTAGAAATCGGTGTAGTTTGCGATCGCGCCCTTCACCCGTTCTAGCACTTCAGAGACGGGCAACGAACCCAACTCACCTGACGCACGAGTCCGAATGCTCAAGGCATTGGCTTCGACCTCTTTGGCACCAACCACCGCCATGACAGGGATTTTTTCTTTCTCAGCATTGCGGATCATTTTGCCCAAACGATCGCCACTCAAATCAACCTCAGCCCGAATGCCAAGAGCTTTCATCTGATCAACAGCTTGCTGGGCGAAGGGCATAAACTCTTCGCTTACAGGCAGCAACCGAGCTTGAATCGGAGCTAACCACAAGGGGAAATCTCCCGCATATTCTTCGATCAGAATGCCGATTAGACGCTCTAACGAACCAAACGGCGCACGGTGAATCATCACGGGACGTTTGCGAGTGCCGTCTTCAGCGACATATTCCAGATCAAACCGTTCGGGTAGGTTGTAATCAACCTGGACAGTGCCGAGTTGCCACTCTCGATCGAGCGCATCGCTAAAAATAAAGTCTAGTTTGGGTCCGTAAAACGCCGCTTCACCGATGCCCTCAAAGTAGTTCATTCCTAGCGTCTCGACCGCCCGACGAATCGCACCTTGTGCTTTTTCCCAAGCTTCATCAGAGCCAATGTATTTATCAGATGTTGGATCGCGGAAGCTCAACCTCGCCTTAAAGTTCTTGAGTTGCAGACTCTTGAAAACTGACAGAATCAAGTCCACCACGTTGAGAAACTCTGAATCGAGCTGTTCGGGCGTGACAAATAGGTGAGAATCATCCACCGTGAAGCCGCGCACTCTGGTCAAGCCACCCAATTCACCCGATTGCTCGTAGCGATAAACTGTGCCAAACTCCGCCAGTCGCATCGGGAGTTCTCGATACGATCGCAACTCACTCTTATAAATCTGAATGTGAAACGGGCAGTTCATCGGCTTCATCACAAAACCTTGTTCTGCGGCGCGAGATTCGTCATCGTCTGCCATCAGCGGGAACATATCTTCTTGATATTTCTGCCAGTGCCCAGAGGTTTTAAACAGATCAACTCTGGCAATGTGGGGCGTAACGACAGGCAGATAGCCGCGCTTAGTTTGTTCTTGTTTCAGGAAATCTTCGAGGGTCGATCGCAGCACCGTTCCTTTCGGAGTCCACATCGGCAAACCGGGCCCGACGAGATCCGAGAAGATAAACAGTCCGAGTTCTTTACCCAGTTTGCGGTGGTCGCGCTTGAGAGCCTCTTCTTTGCGGCGCTTATATTCTGTCAACTGTTCAGGCGTTTCCCAGGCAGTGCCGTATATCCGTTGAAGCTGGGCTTTAGTTTCGTCTCCGCGCCAATAGGACCCAGCGACGCTTTCAAGGTCGATCGCGTCTGCCTTCAATTCAGCAGTGTTTTCCAAATGCGGCCCCGCACACAAGTCCCACCACTGATCGCTCACATGGTAGATCGTGATCGGCTCCTGCAAGCCTTCTAAAATTTCTAGTTTGTAGGGTTCGTTGGCTGCTCTAATCCGGCGTTCGGCTTCTTCGCGACTGACTTCTTCGCGAGTCACAGGCAATTTGCGGTTGATGATCTTGATCATCTCCTTTTTGATTGCCTTCAAGTCTTTTTCGGTAAACGGCTCAGGGCTATCAAAATCGTAGTAAAAGCCATTTTCGATCCAGGGCCCGATCGTCACTTGCGCCTTCGGAAACAATTTCTGCACCGCCATTGCCATGACGTGAGAAGCCGTATGGCGAATTTTTTTTAACGCATCGGATTCGCTGGTGCGAGGCAAATAGATTTTTTCGGGCTGATTAGAAGATTGTTCGGCAGGCATGAGTCGTGCTGGATGATAACTCTATCCATCTTACCGATCCGATCGCGATGAATGTTGCAGAGAGACAATTTCCGAGTAAGATGAGAAAACATTGCGAAATGTAAACAGTTTTAGAGAATCCTGACAATTTCCAAGATGTTTTTGACCTATGTTTAACTCTAATTTGCCAGAGTCAGATTTATTAAAGACTGTTTTAGAGCCTTTGTTAGAAGACTTTCAATATTGGTTTGGGCGATCGCGCACCCTTTTTGAATCTGAAACGATTCCCTTTCTCAAAGACGAGCAGCAAGCAGACATTCTCATGCGGGTAACCCAAGCTCAGAAAGAAGTTAGCACCACACAAACCCTCCTAAAATTGACTGGCGGACAGGTGGGTGTTGAGACTTCTATGCTCATGACCTGGCATCAATTAGTCACAGAATGCTGGCAGGTGAGAATGCGACTGCGCTCAGACAAGTCCGTCTAAAAAGAGATGTGACAAGAACGAGAAATCTGAGAGACTATGAGCGATGATTAGATATAAAGATTAATTTTTAAAGGGTTTGCATAAAACTTTAGGACTGACGATGAGGTTTGCCGCAAAAATATTTGAGAAGACAGGGTTGCCTCAACGTCAATGCAGCTTTGATTTTTACCCATTTAAGTCGGCGTGGTTCAGTAGAGAGGCGCTATGATATTGCATTTGATTTACATTTTGGCTTTCACCCTGCTCGCTTTTTTGGCGATCGGAAATCTGATTCGCAACCTGTTGACGCTAGGGGCTGACTCGCAGCGACACTATGCGCCGAGAAGCTATGATCCCTCTCGCCCCATGTCTTCTCGCACACGGGTGCCTCACCCTGAGTTGCTAGACGACAACGGCAAGCTGATCAACGAGCCGCTTTTAGTCATGCGCTCAATGACCGTAGAAGACGCTCGTGAGCAGCTAGACGCGCTCTATCGGTCGTCTCCGGGTGGCGAACCTCGCGAAGAGGCTTAGAAAGCGTCGATCGTGAGCGGAAAACTCGTTCAATGGGTTCGGTTCCCTTGTCTATCAACAGAGAGCAAGATGCGATAAGTTTGAGAAGTCGCTTTTTGCGGAACTTCTAGACGATCATGACTGAGCAACCCGAAGACAAAAATCAATCTTCTAGCACGCTTCAAAAGGCTGATGAGTCTCCTCAGTCGGAAATTGCTCAAAATTGGTTTGACAAAGCGCGGGACTTTTTGGGGAATGTCCCCTCAACTTTGAGTCAGGCAATCCCAGTGCAGCAGGTTGCACAGACGGTTACCGGATGGTTTAGCGTTGACGAAGCTGAGATTGCTGAGATTCTCAAAAAAATCAGGGCAGAGTTGCCGACGACCGAAGCGCTTTTGATTGGCAAACCCCAAGCGGGTAAGAGTTCGATCGTGCGCGGTTTAACAGGCGTTTCGACTGAAATCATTGGGCAAGGGTTTCGACCTCACACTCAATACACACAACGTTATAGCTATCCGACTGATGATTTGCCACTGTTGGTTTTTACAGACACCGTAGGTCTGGGAGACGGAACCCAGGAAACTAACGAGGTGATTCAGGAGTTAGTTGAAGAGATTGAAGGCAAGGCAGCAAAAGGACGAGGGGAAACACGGGCGAAAATCTTAATTTTGACGGTGAAAATTAATGACTTTGCCACCGATACTCTAAGACAAATTGCGAGTCAGATCCGACAGCAGCATCCTGAAGTGCCTTGTCTATTGGCGGTAACGTGTCTGCACGAGCTTTACCCTGCGGATGTGATGAATCACCCTAACTATCCGCCTGACTATGAAGACGTGAATCGAGCATTTGCAGAATTGCAGCGTGGATTTGAGGGATTGTTCGATCGCGCTGTCCTCATCGACTTCACGCTAGAAGAAGATGAATTTACGCCAATGTTTTACGGCTTAGAAGCGCTGGCTGATTCGCTAGCAGACTTGCTGCCCGAAGCAGAAGCCCGGACGATATCGCAGTTATTGAGCGATCGAGAAGCCGGAAAACAAATTAGCAATCTTTACCGAGAAGCGGGGCGACGCTACATTTTGCCCTTCTCAGTTATGGCGGGTGCTTTGGCTGCGGTGCCGTTACCTTTGGCGACGATGCCCGTTCTCACGGCGCTACAAGCCTCAATGGTGGGACTGTTGGGACAAATTTATGGACAAGTCCTCAGTCCGTCTCAGGCGGGGGGATTGGTGAGCGCGATCGCCGGGGGATTTGTGGCTCAAGCGATCGGGCGTGAGTTAATCAAATTTATTCCTGGTTTTGGCAGTGTGATTGCGGCATCTTGGGCAACGACTTACACCTGGGCATTAGGGGAAACGGCGTGTGTTTATTTTGGAGATTTGTTGGGCGGAAATACGCCCGATCCAAAGCGAATTCAGTCAGTGATGCGAGAATCGTTTGAGGCGGCAAAAGAACGATTCAAAACCGCGAAGAAGTAAATATCTTATTGCTATGAGCTATCGAAATATTATTACGATCGAACCGGGAAAACGGGGTGGGAAGCCTTGTATTAGGCGAATGCGAATTACTGTGTATGACGTGTTGGGCTGGCTGGCGGCAGGAATGTCTCATGCAGAAATTTTAGATGACTTTCCAGAGTTGACAGAGGAAGACATTAGAGCGTGTTTAGAATTTGTTGCCGATCGAGAACGTCGTCTGATTGCGGTGGTGGGTGGTTCTTAAGCGACACCGTAATCTGTGTATGGTCGCCTGTTCACTTAATTCTAAAGTCAGAATTTGGCTCACGAGGGTTTAACAGATGCAGGTACAGCTTTGATTGTAACCTCACTCGAATAGGCAACCCTTGCAGAGCTACCCTCATTATCAGTACGAACCCTGACTATTGCTTGCTGCTAATCGATCGATTCTTCGTGCCGCCCCAACACAAAAAAGAAGTTAACTGACGATCGTACTCACCGAACGCAGTTAACCCGTTGCCTTGAGCGTACTTTTTGGTGTAGTGCTGTTGTTGATCTGGGGTTTGAATCACCCAATCTTCTAAGGCTGTCGCCAATTCTCAGTCTGTAGACCAAGAACTCGATCAAACTCTCGTTGGTTTGCCGTGATCATGAGCAAGCTATGTTGAAGTGCAGTAGCCGCAATCAAGACATCGTAAGCACCAATCGGCTGTCCTTGAGATTTAAGAGCAGCACGAATCTGAGCCGCTTGTTCAGCTTCTACAGATCTGAAGGGGAGAATTGTGACAGAAGATAGAAAACTGGCGATCGTCGGCTCGACTTTCTGGGCACGTTGCGGATTGAGTACCAAGCCATAGCGCAACTCCATGACCGTAATTACAGAAACGGCAATATCAACAGGTGGAGTTTGCTTGAGTCTAGCTTTAGTGCCAGTTTCACCCTTGATGAAATCGCTGATGACGCAAGTATCGAGTAGATATCGCATCAGAATAGCTCCGGTTCACTGGGCGGAAGGAGTTCGTTGCGGTAAGAGTCAAGTGCAGGGAAATCAGGGATTCCTTCATAGGACAAGATAGCCTCCGACCATTGAGAAGTGGAAACAGATGGCGTTTGAATGATCCGACGCAGGGCTTGCAGAATTAAGGTTTGAAGTGGAACATCAGATTGCGCCGCTTGACGGATCAGGTCTTGTTCCAAATCTGGCGGTAGGTCGATCGTGATTTGCATAACTATAAACTCTTTAGCTGGTTTATCTCTCTAGCTTCTGCTCAACACGAGGGGATGTATCTCGGTTAAACAAAAATTTCTTGATTTCGTCATTAAATACTCCACTAGCGACTATAGAGATTAGTGCGACTGTGACAGTTGTGGTTATCGAAAGCCAAAATTTCCAGTCGAATCCTTTCTCAGCATTAGAAGGATATATTTTATTTTCGATATTGTTGCTACCTGTAGTGACGGCTCCATTTACCTTGGAACCTGTAATATGAATGCTTTGATCAACTTTAGGTTCATCTGCCATTTTTTGTGTCCTCAGATCTATTTTGTCAAGCTGATTGTACAACTCCGAGTTAGAAGGCTTTTGACTAGCCACAAGCTGAAGAATTTCTTCTGGTGTTGGAGGTTGCCAAGTTTTACGCCGCATACTCGTTTGAGCATCAAGTAACGTTTTTCTGAGCCAAGCGATGTCCGGTAATTCCTGTATAAGGCGTTGAATCTCAGCACATGCCTGAAGTGTCCCTCGTTCTTTTAGTTGTGACAAAACGCTGTCTCTCAGCCTCGCCATACCATCTCTAGCCGTCACATCATGGACACCGCCATCATTACTGTAGTCTGAATCTTCATCGTAAGGATATTGATGAACTAGCCAAGCGTACAAGTCAGCCAGTTGTGTTTCAGTCAGATTTAGCTGAATCCCATATGAGTGATGGTAGGCAGCCAGTTCGAGAACTTCACGACCAAACGATGAATCTTTCTGAATTAATGCCCAAATGAATGACCAGCTAGATGGATCTGGATTTTCAATAAGCACTTTAGCGGCAATCAGGGTCTTTTCACGTTCATCCTCAGCTAATGGTAGTGGAAAAGAAATTAGGGACTTCGTGAAGTTTCTAGCTTCAGTCAATCCTTGCTTAAGCAGCTTTTCGAGTAGCTGTCCAATACATTTAGGTTTAAGTACAGGATCTTTAGCCTTTGCTAATAAAGCTGACTTTAATCGTTCATCCCAGCACTGCTCAAAGCGATCGATCACAAATAGATAGTCATGCTCCCGATTCTCTTTGTCAATGAGAACTATTAGGGTCTTGATGGATTCTTCAGCAGCATTCAGATAGGCAATCTTGACTAGCTCTAAATAAGAGGCTTCATATTGGCTACTACTAGGGGTAGCAATAATAATAGGTGCCCACTTTTTCCATATCTCAGACGAGAAATACTTTATAGAGTCTGGAGTCTCTTTCAAAATTAACTGTAAAGCTCTGCAACCTGCTAAGGCTGGTCGATCGAAAGTGTTTGTTCCTATCCATTTATAATCTATATCATCTTTTTGTTGAACGTACTTATTTGCACACTCAAGAATTCTTATTCGAGTAGGTTTGCTTGCATCTTGCCATCCAGGAAGGTTAGTTAGATCTAATTCAAACTCATTACTATAGTGTTTACTGTCAAGCTTCAGAGTCATTTCCATATTAAGATGCCACCAAGCAGATAAATCTCCAGACTCTAACTTTTCTAAAAGTAGTAGCACTCTTTCTTTAGGGGATGGCTCTAGCGAGGGAGGGTTTTGTCTGCGATCTTGCATTTCTTGCTTTCTGAAGTGATCAGTTCTCAGTTCCCCAGCTTGAGTTGAATCGAGTTCGATTGGCTCAAAATAAGAGACAAAGGCTTCTTGCAAAACTTTGTTGCTTTGAGTGGCTATGAGGATTGCATCTATCTGCTTTGCATCTTGACGATTAAAGCTCCACTCTACCAGTTGAGTCCAAATTTTCTGATCCTTTTCACAATTGGAATTCTGAAGTTTTTCAAGCATCCAAAAAACGTCTTCTGAAACTAAAACATTTTCAGTCAAGGAACTTAATAGAAAAGGTAGACCTTCTTTTGTTTCTAAACTAGTTAAAACTGCTTGCTCAATTAGGGTGCGTCGTTTTTTGCTGTCGTTCAAAAGCGATGATTCAAATTCTCGCTGTAGCTTGTCATCAGCAGCGATGATGCTCTGATACTCCCTCCACTGCACTAGAGCTACTTTAGTAAAGCTCTCTGCTACTCCAGGCAAGTCAAAGCTTTCCCATGCTTTTAGAAGAATGGCATCTCCAAGTCTTCCAAATGGGTGCCCGAAGCATCTAACACCTTGCAAAGCAAGCCATTTGAGGGCAGCTACTAAATCGTATGGTTGGAGATGTGGAACCAGTTCATAGTAAAGAAACATCTGATATCCTCCTAAAAAATTTCCCTTCTTAGGCGGAGTCAGAGCTTGAAACAATTCTTCTGCTGTCAGATGATCTGACCAAAGTGCCTGAAGAGCATATCCCTTAAGTCGATCGTCTTCATCTTCTAAAAGTTGCCCGACAGCTAGAGGCTTTAGCTTTAACCTTGTATCTACATCGCCAACAGAGCAAATAGCTTTTGCTGCACGAACTCTTAAATGAATCGATTGTGATGAATCAAGAGCAAGATTTGCTAATTCTTCCTGAAGCTCAGAGATTTCGCAGACTTCAGCGATGTCGATCGCTAGATCTCGCGCATCAATCTGCCTACCGGAATCACAGACATAAGGACGCAATTGATCAGCCAATCCGGGATGCTTGAGCTTCTCATAGTTACGATAGTTATTTCTATCTCGATCAAATAATTTTTCCTCTTCGTACTGTGTCAATAAGTTATCCACAATTGATGATCTGACATTTGCATCAGTCGGCACATCACTTTGCAAAAGAACATCTGGATCAGTTTTGATGATTTCCTGAAAAACATCCAGTCTCGTGTTGGACAGCCATGCGGCAGTTTCATGAAGTTGAGGGATTAGCTTATGATCTAAATCTTCAGATGAAAAGATTAATTTTATTACTTGCTTTAGAGATATTTTGTGCTGTGCAAGATACCAGGCAGCCAAAAACTCAGCGTAGGTTTGGTGTGCCCATCCCATTCGATGCCGTCCACGGGACGAAAATAAACCAGTATCTAAAACTTCCTGAATTGTTTCTCTGGTAATCCCAAATTCCTTTCCACTAGCATTTTCATAACCATGATGCAACGCTTGAAGAAGTACATCTTCAGTGGGCACATCTCCTTGATCAACTTCAGTCCATACAGCAAATCGATTGGCAAAGATTGTGATAGCCGCAATTCGAGCCGCAACAATTAGACGTTGGTCACTATCGAGGTTGCCTATTTGGCTTGAACTTCGACGACTCAGGCTAACTTCCTCGCAGAGAAGTTTGCATCCCTCAAGATAGAGTTCATGAAGTTTCTGATTAGAAGGGAATTGACCATCGTGACGACGGTAAGTATTCAGTAGAAATTCCAGAGTGATTGGTTTTATTGCTAGGGGTACAACATCCTTTTGTCCAACTTCCTTTAGAAAATCATCAGTTGAAAATCTCTCAGCTTTCGCAGCTTCAATAACGTCTACACGACGAAGCGGAGCTAGTTCATAAATTTCAACCTGATTTTCTTGCCAAAGCTTTTTCAATCCTTCTTCTAGGATTTCCGGAAATACAAATGTCCGACACGTTAGGCGAAGGTGAAGACGATTAATATGATTCCGATACTTCTGTTTCTTAAGCTCATCAATTAAACCTGTCGATAGAGTTGGGATACTCAAAAGTCCCTCATCCAGGCTATCCAGAAATAAATAGAGGTGATAAGTATTCCCTAACCAATCAATAAAAGTTTCATCCTTGAATAGATCATTTTTTAGATTCGTACAGGATCGGAGATTAAGTTCTAAGACTTGGCTAGTATCGCAAACCTTATTTTCTGTAAAGATTTTTAGGCTTTCTAATTCCTGAGACTTTCCGATACCTGGCTCCCCTAATAAAACCAGGCATGGAACATCAGCAATCGCCTCTGATGTCACTAGATCCGGATTATATGCCTTGCCCCATTCTGCGTCTGGATCGTACAAATAGCCACCATCAGCCAGGTTAATACTACCTGACCGAGGGCACCAGAACCGTTTCCAGTCATATTTCTGCTTCGACATTTTGAATAGCTATGAGGGCAAGACTTTTTTCAAGGATAACTTCATTCAAAACTCTTGTTACTGCTTGATTAAATGCCAGCTTCGATTTCAAAGACTGACAGATCTCACTCGAAGCTTGAAATTTTGTTTTCGTGCGGCTCCCTAAAATCTTGACTTCACATAGGTGGACAAACGATCGATACCTCGATCGATCGTCGTCATATCCGTCGCATAAGACAGCCGAATGTGATCATCTGCCCCAAACGCAACGCCAGGAATCGCCGCGACTTGCTGTTCGCTTAACAGTCCATCGCAGAATTCAAGCGACGACATCCCTAATTTGCTGATGTTGATGAAAATATAGAAAGCACCATCAGGCTTTAAACACGTTAAACCAGGAATCGTATTCACCAGATCAAAAATGACTTGGCGACGTTCGGCAAAGGCGAGGCGCATCTGCTCAACACAATCTTGTGGGCCTTCGAGAGCGGCGATCGCCCCATATTGAGCAAACGTACACACGTTAGAGGTGCTGTGTCCTTGAATCATGCTGACAGCTTTGAGGATTTCTAACGGAGCCGCTAAATAGCCCACTCGCCATCCTGTCATTGAGTAGGCTTTTGCAAATCCGCTACTGATAATGGTGCGATCGAACACTTCAGAACTGACTGCGCCAATGCTCAAATGTTGGGCACCGTCATAGAGCAGCTTTTCGTAGATCTCATCGGAGACAACGAGAATATTTTTTTCGACCACCACTTCAGCGATCGCTCGAACTTCTTCTGGGGTGTAAACCATCCCCGTCGGGTTTGAGGGCGAATTGAGGATAAATAGACGAGTTTTGGGTGTGATCGCTTGTCGTAATTGGTCGGGCGTAATTTTATAGCCGCTTTCTGCCGTGGTCTGGACGATCACCGGAGTTCCTTCTGCAAGCTTCACCATTTCGGGATAGCTCACCCAAAAGGGAGCCGGAATAATCACTTCATCGCCTGCTTCGATCAGCGCCATCATCAGGTTATAGAGCGAGTGCTTGCCACCATTGGTGACGATGATGTTTTCAGCGCTGTAGCCGAGTTGATTATCGGTTTGCAGTTTGTGGGCGATCGCCGCTCTCAGAATCGGCTCTCCCACTGCCGGGCCGTAGCGAGTTTTGCCTGACTTGAGGGCATTTACTGCCGCTAACTTGATGTGATCTGGCGTGTCAAAGTCTGGCTCTCCGGCACTAAAGCTACAGACATCGATTCCGTCTCGCTTCATTGCTTTTGCTTTTGCATCGATCGCCAACGTCAAAGAAGGAGTCACTTGCTTAACCCGTGCTGCCAGCTTCATAGGATTTTGAGTTATGAGTTTTGAGTGCGTTGAGACACCAGAAATCACGTCGAGACAATTTGCCGTAACGTCTGTATCTCAGTCTTAAATCGTAATAGTGGATTCTAACCCAAAACTCAAACCTTAAGAGTTGTTGTGTCACGCGATCGTGACATCGGGCGATAGATAAACATCCTGAATTTGATGAAATAGCTTCACGCCTTCCTCAAAAGGACGCTGGAATGTTTTGCGCCCAGAGATCAAGCCGCTTCCGCCCGCTCGTTTGTTGATCACGGCGGTGCGAATCGCTTCGGCAAAGTCGGCTTTTCCTGATGCGCCACCTGAGTTAATCAACCCGATGCGACCTGAGTAACAATTGAGAAGCTGATAGCGAGTCAAATCGATCGGGTGATCAGTCGTCAGATCAGAATAGACGCGCTTGTCGGTTTTGCCGTAACTTTTACCCGTCGCTTGGGCAACTGCGCCATACCCGTTGTTAACTTCGGGCAGTTTTTGTTTGATGATGTCAGCTTCGATCGTCACGCCCAAATGATTTGCCTGACCCGTCAAATCTGCCGCTAAGTGATAGTCTTTATCTTGCTTAAATGCGGGATTGCGGAGATAGCACCAAAGAATCGTTGCCATTCCTAATTCATGGGCACGAGCAAACGCGCGGCTGACTTCTTGAATTTGCCGACTCGACTCAGGCGAACCGAAATAAATCGTCGCCCCGACTGCCACCGATCCCAAGTTCCAAGCCTGCTCGACGGAGGCAAACATAAACTGATCAAACTGGTTAGGGTAGGTCAGCAATTCGTTGTGATTAAGCTTAGTGATCAAAGGAATCTTGTGAGCATATTTACGAGAGACGCTGCCCAAAACGCCCAAGGTTGTGGCGACTGCACTACAGCCTGCCTCGATCGCCAGCTTCAAAATATTCTCACTGTCAAAATAAATCGGATTCGGAGCAAACGATGCGCCCGCAGAATGCTCAATTCCCTGATCGACGGGCAAGATTGACAGATATCCTGTGTTTGCTAAACGTCCAAACGAGTAGAGTTGTTGAAGACTGCGAAGCACTTGCGGAGAGCGATCGCTATAAGCAAAAGTTCGATCGATAAAATCTGAACCGGGTAAATGCAATAGATCTTTAGAAACTTTTGCCTGGTGGGTCAGCAGGTCTTCTGCTTCGTCACCTAACCAGGATTCGATCGATTGAGGTGCAGAGAGTGTAGCCGTCATTGCAAAAACCCTCGATTATAAGGATGAGTCAGATCTTTGACATCTTTTAATTTAGCGTCTGCGTCAAATTTTGCTTGTGCCTATAAGCGGATCTTCAGATTTTGAGTATGGGATTATCGTGTCGATCGGCGTGGGTAACTTTGGCGGCAGGTGAATTTGATCGAGCGATCGAGTTTTATAGTCACCTTTTCGATCAACCTACTTCGCTTATTCCGAATGTTTACGCTGAGTTCCAGCTTCCTGGCTTGCGACTGGGAATTTATAAACCCAAACCAAATGAACCGATTCTTTCGATCGCGTTTCCTGCGATCAGTTTATGTCTAGAGGTTAAAGATTTAGAAGCGGCGATCGAGCATCTGACTCAACTCGGCTATCCTCCACCGGGAGAGATTCTCATCTCATCTCACGGCAGAGAAATTTATGCTTATGACCCCGATGGCAATCGGTTGATTTTGTACCAGCGATCGTGACGCTCTAGACAACTTCCATTGTTGCCATTTCTCGAATTGCCCTCATCCTCTCGTAAAATTAACGTCAGTTCAACGAGTTTTTTCGCTTCGTTGTCAGCGGCTTCTGCCCCCTAAATCCCCCATTCTGGAGGACTTCAAGCCAAAATTTCCGATTCAAAGTCCCCCAATTTGGGGGATTTAGGGGGCACGATGGACTGGTAACGAAGTCGTCGAATTCACGTTAAGATCACGGGTTTTTCTCAGAAGGCAATAGCGCTTTGATTTGATCCACAAAAACTTGGTGATCAATCACGGGCTTTGAGATATAGTCATCTGCACCGCTTTGGCTGAGAAACTTTTCTCGATCGCCCTCCATTGCATAGGCAGTCAACAAAATCACAGGCACGTTCATCGTGAGCGGGTTTGCCTTCAAAAGACGGGTGATCTTGATGCCATCCATCATTTTGCCTTCATAGACACTGCGCGTTAGCGAGACATCCATCAAAATCAGCGCCACCTCTCCCGATTGGGCAATTTGCAGCACTTCTGTTACGTCTTCGGTATGCCTGACTGCCAATCCGCCTCGCTTGATTAAAACCTTTGAAAACACGCGAACATTCGTCGGATCATCCTCCACGATTAGAATAGTAGTCACTAAAAAGTCCTCTCTGTAGGGTGATCAGCCAAAAAAATTACCTTCATAACTTGCTAAAATTAACTTAAAGTAGTACTACTGTATTTGCATCGGAGGGTTGACCAAAACCTCGGAGGTTTGCGAGTCCTAAGCGATCGGTCACGAATTAGGCAAGAGTGCCAGCACTTGATCGACAAAAGATTGATGATCAATGACAGGTTTTGAGATGTAACCATCGGCACCACTCTGCTGGAGAAAGCTTTCTCGATCGCCCTCCATGGCGTGAGCCGTCACTAGCACGATCGGCACCGTCGCCGTTTGGGGGTCTGCCTTCAAAAGCTGAGTGAGTTGAATGCCATTCATCGGCTTACCCTGGTAAACACTTCTAGACAGCGACACATCCATCAAGATGATATCCGCTTCTCCTGCCTGGGCAATTTGAATCACTTCTGCCACATCTTCGGTATGTTTGACGGCTAACCCGCCCCGACTGGTCAGAATCTTGGAGAAAACACGAGCATTGATCAAATCATCCTCCACAATTAAAGCGGTCTTCATAAGCGCTATCCTCTCTGGGCGAGTCTCACGGGGTCACGGGGCTGTGGTCAAACACAAGGGCTAATAACGCTGCTGGGAGCGCAACTGTGATAAGAGTGACTACACTGAAATTAAAACAAATTTTTGTAAAGTTCGGAACGAAGGGACAAGGCTCATGGCGAATCAGTTAAACATTCTTCCAGCAGGACAGGTGATTGCGACTGCCCTGCATACGGAGATGCAACAGTCGTATTTAGAATACGCCATGAGCGTGATTGTTGGGCGGGCACTGCCTGACGTGCGAGATGGGCTTAAACCTGTCCACCGTAGGATTTTATACGCAATGCACGAGTTGGGGTTGACCCCCGATCGCCCCTATCGTAAATGTGCCCGCGTGGTGGGTGACGTGTTGGGCAAATATCACCCCCACGGCGACCAGTCGGTTTATGATGCGCTGGTTCGGTTGGTGCAAGACTTTTCGAGCCGATATCCGTTGCTGGGTGGTCACGGAAACTTTGGCTCTGTCGATAACGACCCACCTGCGGCAATGCGATATACCGAGACGCGACTGGCGGCGATCGGAAACGAGTCTTTACTAACTGAAATCGGAGAGTCAACAGTCGAGTTTGTCGGCAACTTCGACAACTCGCAGCAGGAACCCACCGTGCTTCCGGCTCAGTTGCCGATTTTGTTGCTGAATGGCAGTTCGGGCATTGCAGTCGGCATGGCAACAAACATTCCGCCGCACAATTTAGGCGAAGTGGTGGATGGGTTGGTGGCTTTGATCGACAATCCCGATTTGTCAGATGCTCGGTTGTTTGAGTTGATTCCGGGCCCAGATTTTCCGACTGGAGGCGAGATTCTAGGAATCGAAGGCATTCGCGAAGCATACACCACGGGTCGGGGCAGCATTCCCGTGCGCGGAGTTGCCAATATTGAAGAACTCACCGTCGGTCGAGGCAAACATCGACGGACGGCGATCATCATCACTGAGCTACCGTTTCAGGTGAACAAAGCGGCGATGATCGAAAAAATTGCCGAACTGGTGAACCAGGGCAAGATTGAAGGCATCGGCGACCTGCGAGACGAGAGCGATCGCGACGGCATCCGAGTGGTGGTTGAGTTGCGTCGAGATGCCAATCCGCAAAAAATTCTCAGTGCGCTCTATCGGCAAACGGCTCTGCAAAACAACTTTGGCGCAATTTTGCTGGCGTTGACGGGCAACCAACCCAAGCAGATGACCCTGCGAGAGTTATTACAAGAGTTTCTCAGCTTTCGTGAAACCACTCTGACTCGCCGCTATAATCACGAGCTAGAAAAGGCAGAAACTCAGATTCATATTGTCGAAGGTCGCTTAACGGCGCTGTCTCACCTGGATGAAGTGATCGACATTTTGCGAAATGCGCCCGACGGCACGACCGCAAAAGTGCAGCTACAAGAGCAGTTGGATCTGAGCGATCGCCAAGCTGATGCCATTCTCTCAATGCCGTTACGCCGACTGACTGCGATGGAGCGTCAAAGTCTGCAAACCGAATTTGAGGAACTGACGACTCAAATGAAGGAATTGCGGAGAGTGTTGGGCGATCGCCGCGAACTGCTCAAAGCGTTGAAAAAAGATCTGCGAGCCTTGAGAAAGAAATATGCTGACGATCGCCGCACCCGCATCATCGGCGTAGAGCCACCCAAAGAGGAAGCTAAGAACACTAGAAACAAGGCCGATAAAGTAGTCGAACCTCAAAGCTCAAAACCCAAAACTCAGAACTCTGACTTTTCTCTCACACTAGACTATGAGGAAGAAGCTCAAGAAACAGTCGTCGAATTAACCCATCGAGGTTATGCGCGACGAATGGCACCTAAAGTCTACGATCGACTGAATCGCAATCGCACTGATAACGAGCCAACGATTAACCTAGAAGACGTTGACGAGTTTGGAGTGCAGACGCAATTCACAACGACTGCACAAACGCTAGTAGTGATGACTCGCAGTGGCAAAGCTTATCCCGTCAAGGTGTCTGATATTCCTCAAGTGTCAGGCAAATCTCGCGGCACACCGCTGGTTACTCTGCTTCCGGTTACCGCCCAAGGAATGCCCGACTCGATCGCCGGGAGTTTCATTCTGCCGGACGATCTCGATGATCAATATCTGCTATTGCTAACCGAGCAAGGACGGCTAAAACGCTTGCCACTCTCAGAGTTTGCTGATCTCACGGGTCGAGGTTTAACGGCGCTCAAACTGAGAGAAGAGGATCAGCTTTTGTTGATCAGTTTGACTCAAGTGGGTGAACAAGTGGTGATTGCTACTTCAAGCGGTCGGGTGCTGCGGTTTGAAGTCAACGATGAGCAAGTGCCGATCGCGAGTCGCACTTCTCAAGGCAATGCAGGAATGCGAATTAGCAAAAAAGAAAAAATTGTTGGTTGGGCGATCGCGACTACAGACGACACATTTTTAATGGTGTCAGAGCAAGGCTATGCCAAACAAATGGCGATTAAGTCGCTGCGTCGCGCCAACACTGGAGAGATTGGAGTTCAAGCCTTCCAGTTCACCACTAAAACAGATGCTTTGATTGGCACGGTTGCAGTGCTGCCAGAAGCGCTAGTGTTTTTGTTGACGAATGAGAATCACCTGGCAAGGGTGGCAGTCGAGTCAATCAAAGTCGGCACAAAAGACGGCAAGGGCGATCGCATCGTCAAGCTTGATAAATCTGAGCAAATTATCGGAGTCAGTCTGCCGATTTTGTTAAGCGATCACGTTGAAGACGGCGAGGAGTAGAAATCACGGCATTGCAAAATGAGGGGATGAAATGGTTGTAGGGGTAGCGCCCCCGTGCCTACCCCTGACGGAGGGCAACCACGGGGGAATTGCCCCTACCTCAATCATTCCTCTAGATAGCAAGGGCACAACACGATAAACTGAAGAACTGATTCTCCGTTCTGCTGCTGGATATTCAAACTCATGGCATCGTTTTTATTAGAAGTTGGCACAGAAGAACTCCCTGCAAGCTTTGTCGATGAAGCGCTGGCGCAATGGCGATCGCGCATTCCCAAACTTCTTGCCGACCATTATTTAAACCCAGACGCGATCGCATATTACGGCACGCCTCGCCGTCTCGCGATTGTGATCAAAGGCTTACCGCTCCAGCAGGCTGACCAAACAGAAGAAGTCAAAGGGCCACCCGCTCAAGCTGCTTTTAAAGCGGGAAAACCGACTAAAGCGGCAGAAGGGTTTGCCCAAAAGCAAGGCGTTTCACTTGATGCGTTAGAAATCCGCCCAACGGAGAAGGGTGATTTTGTCTTTGTTCGCAAAGTGATTAAAGGTCGTCCAATTTCTGAGATTCTCACCGAACTGGTTCCTCACTGGATCACGGGCTTAGAAGGCAAACGTCTGATGCGCTGGGGCGATGGCGATTTGAAGTTTTCTCGTCCGATTCGCTGGTTAGTGGTGTTGTTAGATGAGCAGGTGTTGCCGATCTCGATCGTCAGCAATTCGATTCACTATACGAGCGATCGTATTTCTCACGGACATCGCGTTTTGCATCCCGATCCTGTTTCGATTCCCAATCCAGATGTGTATGCTTCAATACTAAGAACTGCGTTTGTTGAAGTTGACTCTGACCAGCGACAAGCCACCATTCAGCAGCAAGTTGAAGCCGCCGCCGCTCAAACCGGAGGAGTCGCGATGATTTCGCCCACTCTCTTGCGCGAAGTCACCAACTTGGTAGAATATCCGAGCGCAGTGGTTGGTAAGTTTGATGCAGAGTTTTTAGAACTGCCATCGGAAGTGATCACGACTGAAATGGAGAATCATCAGCGCTATTTTCCGGTTCGCAAAAGTCAAGATTCTACGGAGCTATTGCCCTTCTTTATTACGGCTTCCAACGGCGACCCAGCTAAGTCCGCGATTATTGCCGCCGGAAACGAACGGGTGATTCGAGCGCGGCTGTCAGACGGCAAATTCTTTTTTGATGCCGATCGTAAAGTCCCGCTTGAACGCTATTTGCCCAAACTTGAAACCGTCACTTTTCAAGCCGATTTAGGATCGGTGCGTGGAAAAGTTGATCGAATTTGTACGATCGCCAATCAAATTACGGATCAGCTTCAGGTCATCGGTGAGCCAAAAGCACATATTCAACGCGCTGCCCTGCTATGCAAAGCCGATCTCGTGACGCAAATGGTCGGTGAATTTCCTGAACTGCAAGGCGTAATGGGTCAGAAATATGCGCTCGACAGCAAAGAGCCTGAAGCCGTTGCGACTGCTATTTTTGAGCATTATTTACCTCGCGGTGCCGGAGATAGTTTGCCGCAAACGCTCACAGGTCAAGTGGTGGGGTTGAGCGATCGTCTCGATACTCTCGTCAGCATTTTTGGGTTGGGCATGATTCCGTCTGGCTCATCTGATCCGTTTGCGTTGCGTCGGGCTGCGAATGCTGTTGTCAATATCACTTGGTCAGCTAATCTAACGATTGATCTCTACCAACTTTTAGAACAGATTGTTAGCGGTTTCTCTAGCAATCATGCTCATGTATTAAAAGTTTCTGCCTCAGAATTGCTGCAACAGTTGAAAGATTTCTTCTTACAGCGTATTCATACATTGTTGAGAGAAGATCACAGCGTTGATTATGATCTAGTTAATGCAGTGGTTGGCGACAACGACCCAGAATATGCAGAACGATCGTTGAGGAATTTATTAGATGTGCGCGATCGTGCCCAATTCCTGCAAGCGATTCGCAACAATGGCAGACTCGCCACAATCTACGAAACGGTGAATCGCGCTTCTCGTCTTGCCGCGCAAGGAACTCTAGATACTAAACAACTGAATCCTGTCGAAGTGGTGTATCCCGATCGATTCCAAAAAGCCTCAGAGCAGACGTTCTATGATGCGCTAGTCACACTCTCTCAACAGGGACAACAAGACTACACCAAACTGGTCGAGTCGCTCAGTCAGGTTGCTCCTGTGGTCAGCAAATTCTTTGACGGTGAAGACAGTGTTTTGGTGATGGATTCTGACCCGGCTATTAAACAAAATCGCCTCAACTTACTGGGTGTGTTGCGAAACCATGCGCGAGTTTTGGCAGATTTTGGCGCGATCGTCAAAAGTTAACGAGCACTCTACTGATTTTCCTGATTTCTTCGAGCGTCTTCTCGGCATTTTTGATGCTCTGCAAAGATTTCAGGGAAGCGATCGGTGTCTTCAGGCTTATACCAGTGGATGTTGGGGTCTGCTTTAATTTTTTCAACAATCACACTAATGGCTTCCGTATCATCTCGATGCTCAAGGATATAAGCTCTGAGTTCCTTCCGTGTCATGGCATTAAAATCAGGCTTCATTTTCAAAACTCCATTCCCCATCACGGGTGATGATAATTTCTATTTCTTCTCCTGCCAAGATGCAAATATCTCCTGCCCGCTCATTCAATCTGACAAGATAAATTGGACGGTACAGAGTCGTGAGATTTTGACAAAGGATGAAGCACCGAGCTTCTTGTTTTGAGGTTGGGGATAGCGGTCTTCTCATTCTAGCGGGATTTTTTATTTGCTGGAGTTCAGCATGTCACAATTGAGTGACTGTTAGGAACTGTTAAGCAGTACGATAAAGAATGCAAAATTATTGATCGCAATCAGACTATGCTCCACGCTTATGTAATCGGACTCGGAAAATCAGGCAATGCGGCGGCTCGATTACTCAAGCGCAATGGGTGGCAAATCACAGTCAGCGATCGCGGCAATTCTGATGCGCTACAACAACAGAAACAACAACTCAACGCTGAAGGAATTCACGTCACGCTAGGAGATGATTTTGATCCAGTTTTAACAACGCCCGATTTAATTGTCGTTAGTCCTGGTGTGCCGTGGGATATTCCTGCATTGGTACACGCCAGAGAAATGGAAATCAAAACGATCGGGGAAATGGAATTAGCATGGCAAAACTTACAGTCTTGCCCCTGGATTGGCATCACGGGTACGAACGGTAAAACAACCACAACTGCGCTGATTGCCGCCATCTTTCAAACTGCCGGATTTCACGCTCCCGCTTTTGGAAATATTGGCTATGCTGCCTGTGAAGTTGCGATGTTAGAGCCTCAACCCGATTGGGCGATCGCTGAGTTTAGCAGCTAT
Source organism: Phormidesmis priestleyi ULC007 (assembly GCF_003003695.1). Taxonomy (NCBI): domain Bacteria; kingdom Bacillati; phylum Cyanobacteriota; class Cyanophyceae; order Leptolyngbyales; family Leptolyngbyaceae; genus Phormidesmis; species Phormidesmis priestleyi. The sequence goes on along the minus strand of NZ_PVWG01000020.1, from coordinate 3,814 downwards.
CAGATTGAAGCCGCTCCGACCGTCGCCCCGCAAATTGGCGTTTGGACAACCTTCACGCCTGATCATCTCAGTCGTCACAAAACCCTAGAGAACTACTTCAACATCAAAGCTCATCTACTTCGTCAGTCTGAACAGCAGATTTTTAACGGAGATGATCCTTACTTGAGGAATCTGGGTGTCAAACAATCCGATCCCGTTTCTGCGAATGCTTGCTGGACGAGTGTTAAAGGCAAATCGGAGCTAGTCGGCAATCCTGACTTAGGTGCTTATATTGAGGACGGCTGGGCGATCGTGCAAAATCTCCCGATCGTCGAAGTCAACACGTTGCGAATGCCCGGATCTCACAACCAGCAAAACCTCCTGATGGCAGTCGCCGCCGCACATCTGGCAGGCATTGAGAAAGCTGCCATTGTGGACGCGATCGCCAATTTCCCCGGTGTATCTCATCGTTTAGAACACATTTGCACTTGGCAAGGCATCGACTTTATTAACGACAGCAAAGCCACCAACTACGATGCAGCAGAAGTCGGATTGTCTGCGGTGAAAAGTCCTGCAATTTTGATTGCGGGCGGTGAAGCTAAAACTGGTGAAGATGCGGCTTGGCTGAATGTGATTCAAGAAAAAGCGGCAGCAGTGTTGCTGATTGGTAGCGCAGCGGCAGCATTTGCTCAACGGTTGGAGCAAGTTGGTTATACAGATTATGAAATTGTGGAGACGATGGAACGAGCCGTGGAGCGATCGCGCGAACTTGCCCAACAGCAGTCTGCCCAAGTCGTTCTGTTATCGCCTGCCTGTGCCAGCTTTGACCAATATCCAAACTTTGAGCAACGCGGGGATCACTTTCGTCAGCTTTGTTTAGAATTGCTCATCGGGTAATTCACACGCAATCTCTAGAAGTGAGGAATCAAAGCGATCTGGTTCATAGTAATTTTCTGAACGCTGCGATCATTAACCCAGCGTCACGCACAATTCCGCCCATTGTGATTGCATTCACCGGACTATGACTTGGAATCACCAAAATTCTCTTAGTCATCTCAGAGATAGCTTTTTATGCCACGATCGACAACATAGTAGGATAACGATGTAAAGCTAGCGGCGGCAGATAACCTCGAACCCAGCACCAGCAGCTTTCGACCGTCCGCTGCGCTGAAGTGTTAGACCGTCTATGACAAGCCCGAAATCTCGATCGCTCCCCAAAGACTTGACCGAGATCGCACTCCATCTCCAAATCTCTCAGCGCTCAACCTTCCACACAAATTATCCAAGTGTTTGCACCGTAACCAAAAGCTCTGAAATCCTGGACTCTAGAAGCCTGATAGAAATACTAGATCCTTGAAGTAGCTGTTGACTTAACTTGCCAACCTTGATTTCATCTCACTAAGTAAATCTTCCGGTATACCCCAACTGTACTTCGCAACAATTTCTTGCATGATTTTAAGCTGAATCGATTGCTTCTCATTAGGAGAACCAATGCTGTAGGCTCTAACAAGACCCTGTGTTAGAACTTGATGATAAATTTCATCAACATTGTGATAAGTGGGAGATGCGTTGTAAGCCGCTTCAAACAAACGACGCGCATTTTCTAAATCCCCCTTTAGAATAGCACGAAAGCCGTTTACCTCGTTGTCCTCAAAACTTGTGTTAATGCTAGCTATCTGTTCTTGGGCAGCTACTGTATTTCCTTGTGAAATTTTTTGTTGAGCCTGTCGAATCTGCTCGTTTTGTTGCTTAAAATTTCCTTCTGTTTTCTTTAACAGTTCCTCCTTTTGACTTAATTCTTGCTCTACTTGACTTAGCTCATATTTACGGTTCTTCAAGTCTCCTTCGATTTTATTTAATTCATGTTGTTTAATATAAATTAGCCAAACTGTAAATCCTAAATACAAGATTGCAGCAACTGTAGGAACAAGCACTGCAATGATGGTACGTCTACGAGCTTTTACTTGGCTGATTTCAACCTTTTCAATAAGAGACTGAAGTTCATCTTGGGAAAAAGACATAATTTTAACCAGATACCGTTTTCTCAATCAATTTCAAAAATACTTCCTTGATTCGTTGCGTTTCAACAGGGTCTATTAGCGAGGAGTTTTGCTGAATTTCTTTCAATAGCGGTCGGGCAGCTTCTAAATTCCTGGCTTTTTCCCTGCGATCCAAGATCTCTTTACCTGGAATAAAGCCCAATCCACCAAAAACACTACCTCCCAATACTCCTGCCAGCTTGTCAAAAGAGCCTTGTACAATACCTGGCAAAATTTGAAAAGCAGCGATCGCAAGTACGACATGAACTATCACAGCAAAAGTCATTTCCTGCGCCGCCTTATAGTGATTTTTGATTAACTGATCTAAAAAAGCTTCGTTTGTCAGCATTGCATCTTACCAAGCAATTCTATGAGGATAAATTGAATAGATAAATCGAAGATTACATTTCAATAAACACTTCCAAGCTCCAAGCGGACTTTAACCGAAAACTTCCTCCCACATGATTACCGCTACCCACAGATAAGCTTTCGGCTGCCACAAGGATTGAGGTCTAACGCTCCCACTCACCGGACGCAGATTGACTTTGCTGCTTAAAGACAATTTGACTTCGTTCCGGTGCAGTGGGCTTGTTAGACCGTCACGACTATGGAGTTCCTTGACGACCTTCTCCTTTTCCATATTCCAAGTAGTGTTCGATTGCTCCCTTGTAGTTATTGGCTCCGTACACCTTTGCTACATCAGGATTGTTAGATAAATAGAATTTAGGATCAAAGTCTGGAGAACCTTGACGACCTTCCGAAACACCATATGTGAGCCAGTGATTTACTGCTGCTGAATAGTTGTTAGAGCCGAAGGCGTTCTGCAAATCGGGATATTTGTTTAGATAGTATTTAACATCAAAAACAATAGAACTCCTCCTACCCTCTTTGATACCATAGGTGAGCCAGTGATCTATTGCAGCCGAATAGTTACTAGAGCCAAAGGCATTTTGAAGATCAGGATACAAACTTAAGTAGTACTGAACATCAAACGCGGGTGAACTTCTACGTCCCTCTTTGATACCATATCTCAGCCAATGATCCCTGGCAGATCCCTGGTTAGTTCCAAAGGCATTCCGAAGATCTCCATATGACATTAAGTAGAAGTCAGCATCAAAAACAGGGTTACTTGCGGTACTTGGATTTCTTATACTGGCAACCCATTGTTCATAACGCCTTTGCTTGTCTTGAGCTTTGTTGAAAGTATCCAGCCATTTGATTTTGACGACACCAGCTTGCACTCCCGTATAGTAAGTGCTTGCAATTCCATAGCAAACTGGTAGTCTGATCGGATCAGGTGGCCCATCAACTCTTCGTGTCTTAAAAGGATCAGTCAATGTTGGAGCAGGCACTTGAATTGAAGTTCTCAGATCGCGTTCACAAGCGGCTCTTAAATCAGAGTAGAATCGCTCATTGCATGATTGCCAATTGGAACCCAATGTGTAATAGCATTTGTCGTGAGTATTACAACCTCCACTGAAATTAACTGATCCCCAGGTATCTCTCATCCATTCAGGATGAGCACTATCCCAACTGCTACAACCATCTGGAGCTTGAGCATAGGGATATTGGGCTGTATCGAAATCAGGGTTATGGGGAATACCATCTACATCAGCATATGCAATGCTTGCATATCCGAAAATACATAGAGTCCAAGTGATGACGCTTAAATGTAATCTCTTCTTCATATAAAGTTCCTCAAAAAACTGAAGGTTGGTGGTCGGGTAAAGGAGTGAGTTTTAGATATATCTCCCTCCCTCCCCTCAGAACCGTGCTTACAACTTTCACTGTACACG